>JBDSVO010000333.1:0-7656 GCA_039927215.1 Gemmatimonadaceae bacterium | reverse complement strand
TACAGCGCGGTTCCGCTCTCGCTGAATTCCCGCGACTCACCCGCCAGGTCAACTGTGCTACCAGCAGGAAGCACCTTGGTTGCCGCTGCATTCAGTGAATCGAGCGCCGAGCCCAGCGCGAATCCCGGAGTCATGCTCGCGGTCATTGTGAACGATCGAACGCGATTGAAGTGGTTGAGCTGCCGGGGGCCAATCTTCTCCTCCACTCGCGTCACTGCATCGAGCGGCACAAGGTTGCGGTCTCTTCCACGTACCATGATGCCGCTGATATCGGATGGAGTGGCTCGCTGTCCGGCATCGAGTCGCAGAATGACATCGTACAACTTGTTGTCGGAGGTGAACCGACTCACGTCACGCCCGCCGAGCAATGTCTGAAGAGTCGTCGCAATGTCGCGCGCGGGTACGCCGAGATCCTCCGCGCGGTCGCGGTCCAGCGTGATGACGAGCTCAGGCTTGGTCACGCGGAGATCCGTGTCGACGTTGACGAGCCCGGGAATCGTGCGTGCGCGCGCCTGAAGCGAATCCATCCCGTTCACGAGCGCCTCGAAATCGCGATTCTGGACGACAAACTGCACGGGCGCCCCAAAGCCTCCGAACGCCGGCGGACTGGTCGCAAACGCAAACACGCCCGGGACGCCGAAGAATTTTGGCTGAACTTCGGCGATTACGTCCTGCACGGAGCGCTCACGCTCATCCCAGTCCTTGAGAATTGTTCCCAAGAATCCCGAACTCGGTGGACCGCCGCCGAACCCGATGATCGCGAAAGACGACCGAACGTCCTTTGTGTTCCCGACTATTGACTCGAGCTGCCGCAGATAGCCATCGGTGTACCCCACCGTGGCACCCTCCGGCGCGACGACGAAGGTGAAAAAGAATCCGCGATCGTCCGGTGGCACGAACTCGCGTTTCAAATTGTTGAAAAGAAATACTGCCCCGCCGGTCAGTAGCGCCGCACCACCGATTACCACGAACGGACGCGCGAGCGCGCCGTCGAGCAGCCTGCTGTAACGCGAGGTGACTCCGTTCAGCACTGACCCCACGACGTGATGGAAGCGCGATTCGCGCGTGCTCACGCGAAGAATCTTTGCGCAGAGCATCGGCGTCAGCGTCAGCGCGACAATGCCCGAGATGAGCACCGAACCTCCGACTGCCGCACCGAACTCGTTGAAGAGCCGACCCGTCGCACCGGTGAGAAACAGGAGAGGCGAGAAGACGGCAAGCAGTGAAATAGTCGTCGCGATCACCGCCGTGGTGATCTCGCGTGTGCCGTCGATCGCCGCTGTCACCGGATCCTTGTGCAGCTCCTCCTGGTGGCGGTACGCATTCTCCATCACGATGATCGCGTCGTCTACCACGATTCCAATCGCGAGGATCAGTCCCAGCAGGGTCAACGTGTTCACTGAGTAGCCGAACGCGCTGATGATAGCGAACGTCGCGACAATTGAGACGGGAATCGCCAGCGCCGGAATGATCGTCGCCCGGAGGGTCGCCAGGAAAAGGAAGATGATCAGGATAACGAGCCCCGCGGTGATCAGCAGCGTCTCCTTTGCTTCCTTGATCGAGCGCTGAACGAAAACGGATCCGTCGAACGCCATCTGCAGCTGGACGCCTGGGGGAAGCGACGCCTGCACACCGGGCAGGCCCGCGTGCACGGCGTTGGCAACCTCGAGCACGTTCGCCTTCGACTGCCGCACCACGCCGATGAACACCGCAGGCTGTTCTGAATACCGGGTAACGGCTCTGTCGTCTTCCGGGCCCGGCTCCACGCGCGCGACGTCGCCGAGCTTTACGAGCTCGCCATTCCCGCTCGCCACCGTGAGATCGGCGAACTCAGCCGGCGTCCGCATCTCACCGAGATAGCGAACAGAGAACTCGCGCCGGTCCGACTCGATCCTGCCCGCCGGTATTTCCACGCTGCGCGTGCGGATTGCATTTTCCACGTCCTGCGCGGTGAGCCCTCGCGCATTCAGCTCGGCGGGTGAGAGCCATACGCGCATCGAGAAACGCCGCTCCCCATAAATCGGCGCGCCCGACACGCCGGGGATCGTCTGGAGTCGCGGCTTGATCTGCCGGTCCGCAATATCCGAGAGCTCCATCAACCCATGGGTCTTCGAGGTGAGGGCGAGGAACATGATTGGAAACGCATCCGCTTCCTGTTTCGCGACTACCGGCTCCTCGATGTCTTCGGGCAGGCGCCCGCGCACGCGCGACACTTTGTCTCTCACGTCCTGCGCAGCGGATTCGATCTGCCGGTCGAGGGTGAACTCGAGCGTGATGGTGGCGACCTGCTCGCGGCTTGCGCTCGTGATCGTGCGCAGCCCTTCGACGCTTGAAAGTTCCTCCTCAAGCACGTCCGTCACGGCTGACTCGACAACCTGCGGACTCGCGCCCGGCAGAAACACGGTGACGGATACGATCGGCGCGTCAGCGTCCGGGAATTCACGAACCGGCAAGCTCGTGTAGGCGATCGCTCCGACCAGAACGAGGCCGAGGCTGATCATGCTCGACAGCACCGGGCGGCGGATGAATCTCTCGGCGAACTGCATCGAACCTCTCCTCTCGGTCGCCGCGACGACCGTGGATTATTTAGACCCTCAGTCTACCGAACATAAGCCGAAACACCTGTGTTACAAGCTCACGTCGGTGGCTGCACCAATACTTCGAATCAAATGGCCGGGAATCGACACGCCAAATGTTCCATAACGGCACCCAATCAGGAAGGTGTCGACCGGAGATTTCCTGGTCACAGTCCTGTCACACGACGGTCATGCCGGCCGCGAGCAGTTGATGATCCACGGTATCCCGAATCGGTCTGTGAGCATGCCGAAACGGGTTGCCCAGAATGTCTCCTGAATCGCCATCTGAACCGTTCCGCCCTCCGCAAACGAGTTGAAGATGCGATCCGCGGCAGCCGCGTCTTCCAGGTTCACCGACACCGAAAAACCTTCGGGCTTGCGATAATCCTGAGGCGGACGGTCCGAGCCCATGAGAACTTCCTCCCCGACGGCGAGCTGGGCGTGCATGATCTTTTCCTGCCACTCGGGCGGCAACTGTCCCGCCATCGGAGTCTCGGCGTGGGTCTGCATCATTTCGATCTTGCCCCCGAGCGTCTTCTCATAAAGCTCGAACGCTTCCCTGCATTGTCCGTTGAAGACGAGATAAGGATTCAGCTGCATCGTGCGCCTCCGTGAATGAGTGTCTAACTGCTGACTATCGAGAGAATGTTGCCGTCCGGGTCCTTGAACCACGCGTTGCGGATTTCTCCGAACACGTGCACGTCGCCTTCGTGCTTCACATTGGGGAATTCATAATGCTCGAAGGCGACTTCCTTCTCCTTCAGCGAGCGAACGGTGCCGTCGACATCGTCGACTGACCAGGTGACGGCCGTCGCCTTGTTCGTGCCGGCGAACTGCGATTCGTAAACCATGAGCGTGGACTTTCCGCTGTTGTAAATGAGCACCTGCATTTCCGCGCCGTTGACTTTTTTCAAGCCGAGCTTGCCTTCGTAGAATTCCGCTGCGGCCGCGAGATTTTTTACGGCGACAGTAGCCATCGCATCAGAGTCTGCGAGCATGACGATTTCCTCATCCGCTGGTCGGTATGGCGCCGCGAGGAGCGACGGGGGGATAAGAGAAAACCTAAAGGGTTGGGCCCAATGACAGGAACGCAGGAGTTGGGCGGTTAACGTCGCCCGTCGCACGGTAAATGCGACAGTGCAGTCGCCGTTGACAGGAGAGGATTCATATGAGCCGGCTTCATGTAGGTCCCTCTGAAGGCCACTCTGTGGTGTTCTGGGGATTGGGCACCACCTACAAGGTTCTGAGCGACGTACTCGGCGGATCCCTCGGGGTCGTGGAGCACACGCTCGAGCCCGGCTGGCTCGGGGCACCCCCGCACAAGCACGCGCGCGAGGACGAGACGTCCTACGTTCTCGAGGGAAAGTTGACCGTTGAGCAGGAAGGTGCGGTCGCTACCGCCGGACCCGGGGAGTACATCCTGAAGCCACGAGGAATCTTTCATTCGTTCTGGAACGCGGGTACGGAGCGAGTGCGCTTCATCGAGATGATATCCCCCGGTGGCTTCGAGCATTACTTCGAGGAGCTCGCGCCTCACTTTCCGCCAAACGCGCCGCAGCCCGATTTTCAATGCGCCGCAGCCGTCGCTGCCAAGTACGGCCTCGAGTTCGATAGATCCAGAGTCGACGAGCTCCTGGCGAAGTACAACCTGACGGCCGGTCGAAGCCCTGCAGGCGCGGCTTCGATGACCTCTGGCGGACAAGCTCCACAATCGTAGCTTCTTTAAGCCTTGCTGTGCTTTCCGACACCCTCGGACAGCACGCAGGCGTGGCTTTCTCGCTTGCCGCGCTGACTCGTCTATAGGCGTTCCGTCCCGGCCTCATTTCGGTCTGGATGGACCGCACGATGTTCCACGTTCCTGCGCAAGGAGATACAAATGCACGCCCGGCCCCCGCTTGCCCGGCTTCTGCTTTTCTCATCGATGTTCGCGCTTGCTGCAACGAACCTGGGCGCGCAGGCAAATACCTCGACGGGTTCGCCGGTTCCGGTTACTCCGCCCGAGGCAATGATGGTTCCTCTCACATCCGCCTCTTCAGAAGCGAAAGACCACTTCATGCTGGGACTGCGTCAGATGGACATCGGCGCTCCAATTGCGAACGTGCGGGCGCATTTCGTGGCTGCCGTCGCCGCGGATCCGTCGTTCGCCCTGGCCCACCTCTACGCCGCACTCAACGCGCCCACACGAAGGGACTACCTCACACACTTGAATCACGCGTCCGGGCTTGCCGAGAAGGCGAGTCCCGCCGAGCGCTTGATGATAAGGACTGAGGAGCGACTGTCCGTGAACGATCCGAAGGGCGCACTCGAGCTCGCCCGCCTGCTCGTTCAGACTGCACCATTCAACCCGCGCGTGTTGCAGACCCTCGCTGGTATCCAGTTCGCTCTCGGTCAGCCGGCGGAGGCACGGGCATCGCTCGAGCAGGCCATCGCGCTCGCACCGCGTTTCGCTCCCGCGCACATCGATCTCGGAAACTCCTACCTGCAGATAGAGCCGAAAGACGCTGCAAAAGGCGAAGAGCATATCCGGCACGCGGTCGATCTGGAGCCGAACGAGCCATATGTGCATGACTTCATGGGCGATGCTTACCGCGCGAAGAACGATCTCGAGAACGCCCGTCTCGAGTACACCCGGATGATCGAGCTGGACGCAAAGAACGCCGGCGCGTTCCAGCAGCGGGGTCACGTCAATTCCTTCCTCGGCAAGTTCGCCGAAGCGAGAGGCGACTACGACAAATCAATCTCCCTCGGTGACGCGGGCGAGAAAGCGACCTTTCCTGTGTACAGGGCGATCGTGAACGTCTACGCCGGACAACCTGTCGCTGCTGAGCAGGAGCTGGACAAGGTCGTCGCTGCCATCGACTCACTCGATCTGCCGGATAAGACTAATGCGAAGATTTTTGCGCTCACCAACCAGCTGGTGATCGCGCTGCACAACGGGCATACCAGCGTGGCAACGCGGGCGGTTGACGCGTTGCGAGCGTTATGGCGCCAGCAGCAGGTGAGCGCGACTCCAGACTTCAGTACCTCCAGACAGGCAAACATTGTTTACGTCGAGGGGCGCCTCGCAGCCGCGAACGGAGATTACGCCGGTACGCGGGCAAAGTCGGAAGAGTACATGAAGGTCGTCGAGACGAGCCTGAACCCACGGAAAAACGAGCGCGCCCACGAGCTGCTTGGAATAGCAGATCTGGTGCAGAAAAATTATGCGTCCGCAGCCGCGCACCTTGCGCAAGCCAATCCAAACGCCAGTTACGTCACGTACCAGCGCGCACTGGCGCTCGAGGGAGCCGGGCAATCCGAGGAAGCGAAAGCTCTATTCAAGCGGGTAGCCGACACGAACTTCAACAGCGTCGAGATTGCGCTGATCAAGGCCGACGCGGCTCGGCGCGCAAAATAGACGCCGGGAAGAACCGCGATTTCGCAGGTACTGCGTACAGAAGGTCCCGACGGCTCATCGTCGGGACCTTCTTCGCAACGTGCTCGTTAGCCCTGAGCCTTGGATGCTACCTGCTGGCGAAGCCGCTCCTCCTGCTCGCGGAGCTCCGGCGTGAATTCCTCTCCGAAATCTTCCGCCTCGAAGACCTGCCGCAGCTCGATCTCGGTTCCTCCATCGAAAGGTGCGCGCTTCAGCCACTCGATCGCTTCCTCCTTCGATTTCACCTGCCATATCCAGAACCCCGCCACGAGCTCCTTCGTTTCGGCGAAGGGACCGTCGGTGACCGTGCGCTTCGTGCCGTCGAACTTCACGCGCATGCCCTTCGAGCTAGGATGAAGCCCTTCGCCGGCAAGCATGACCCCGGCTTTCACCAGCTCTTCGTTGAACTTTCCCATCTCAGCGAGCTCTTGCTTTTGGGGCATCACGCCTGCTTCACTCTCCGGCGAAGCCTTTACCAGCACCAGGAACCGCATTGTCGTATCTCCTTTTCAGATTCGGGTTTCCGGACCTGGCTTTAACCCGCTCTGCCTGGTCTCTACATGTACGTCGAACGACACTCCGGGAAATCGACAGCTTTCAACGAGCAATTTTGAAATTGAACATTCCTGTCCCCAGAGCGGCGTAAAGTCGTACCCAGATCGGAAGGAGCATCTCAGCTCCCCGGGCAGTGGTGATATCCCCGAGGTCAATCACACTCCTCCATCCGAACCAGCGTTTGAGAAGCTCGGTGACCTCAGCCTTTGCCGCGGCGTCATCCCCGCTCACGAACAGATCGTGGTCTCCATTTGCGACCTTCGCGGGATCGACCATGACGCTGGCCGTCGTCGTGTTGAGCGTCTTTACGACATTCGCGTCCGGAAAGGCGCGCTGAATCTGTTCGCCGTTCGAATCAGTATTGGAAACAGAAAGAGTCGGGGGAAACCCATGCGAAAAGTCGAGAGGATTCGAGACATCGATAAGAATCTTGCCTTTGAGGTTCGCTTCGCCCGCTGCGGTAAGCGCTTCGATCGAGCCCGGACCTGACGTTGCGTTGATCACGACCTCGCCATGGGCCGCCGCATCCGCGAAGCTCGCGATCCGAGCCTTGCCTCCCGTCTGGCTCAACCAATCCTTCAGGGGCGCTCCCATACCGCGCTTTGCATCCATGTCGCCTGGAGAGCGTGTTCCGAGGACAACCTCCTCGCCGCGCTCCACCAGCTTTGCCCCGATCGTCTGGCCCACGATCCCTGACCCTACGATGCCGATTTTCATTCTTCGATTCGCCTAGCGGGAGCCTCTTCCGAAAAGCGCTTCGACTGCGCGGAGTATCGGCGTCGTGATCGTGTCGAGGGCTGACTCGATCTCCTCCGGCACGCGTCCCCAGGGACCATAAGGGCCCCAAAGCTCGGGCGGGAACACGCGGTGCCATATCTCATAGTGGTGTTTTTGCCACCAGCAGTGCGAAAAGACATACGGATATGGCGAGATTGCGCCCAGGCAGAAATCGATCAGGCCGGCATCGACATCGAGGATGATGTCTTTCATCTCTTTCCATGTCGGAAAGAACGTGTGGACCTTGTTGAACTCGATGCAATATCCCCGGCAGCGATGCTTCGTCGGATCCGCGAAATGTCTGCTCGTCGCCCAGTCCTCACTCGATCCTGA
>JBDSVO010000332.1:0-8333 GCA_039927215.1 Gemmatimonadaceae bacterium | reverse complement strand
CCAGCCCTACGAGTTGACGGATGCGGACGCTGCGCGAGCAGCGCGACAAGGCGTTTATGTCGTCACGACCCTGAGTGGCATTACGGAGCTTCCGCCGACCGGACCGGACAGCGCCCTGCGACGACGGGCGGATAGTCTGTTCATCAGAAATCTCAAAATGATGAAGAAGCACGGTGTTCGTGTGATCGTTGGGAGCGATTCATACCGGAACACGTCGGTTCCCGAGGCGATGTATCTCGCGTCGCTCGGCGTTTACACCAACGCCGAGCTACTGAAGCTCTGGTCGGAGGATACGCCGCGCGCAACTTTTCCGAATCGCCGCATTGGAAAGCTCCTTCCTGGATACGAAGCAAGCTTCCTGGTGCTCGACCGGGATCCGTTGGCGGATTTTTCGAACGTGAAAAGCATTCGCCTCCGAGTGAAGCAGGGGTTCACGATTCGCGATCCTGCTGCGTTCGCGGGAGTGCCGTTGCAAGATCTAAAGACTTAACTTTGGAAAATCTCGCGCCGCACAAATCCGGGCGGCACCTCGAGTTTCGGGTCACGGCAGGAATTCCCAGTAACCCGCGGGCGCCACACCAACTTTTTTCAGGCCTTCGCGCCGCCACGGAGGCAACGATTCCTTAATCACATAGTGGATATCGCTGAGCACGGGCCGTTTTGATGAAAAATAGGAGTGCCCCAAGCCAAACAGGTCTTCACCGACAGAGGTGGCGTCGACCGACTCGACGCCATCGATAACCACGATGTTTTTTCCCCCATCCCCCGCTCGGGGGTAATCGCTCCGCAACGTCTTCGAAAGGGCAAGCGCCTTGTCCGCCGCTGAGCCGTAGAGAGTGTATCGAGTTGCTTTGCCCTTTATCTCGCTCACCGCAGCTTTGAATTCATCGGCGTCGATGTCTGCCGCGGCCAAAACGGACCTCGCCAAGGTGACGTTCGCCTTCTGGCGGCACGATCATTCGTCGGAGCGCCTCAACTAAGACGAGATTGCCCATGCTGTGCGTGTCATTCCGCAAAGTTCCAATAAAAAAACACAAGCCATTCAACATGTGAAGTCGAATGGCTCGCGCGATTGGAGCGGCGCAGTCGAACCCGCGCCGGCAATATGACTTCTAGCGTCCGCTCTTACGATTGCCGAGGCGTCGGAGTGGGGGTCGACGCGGGCTCGATTACTGCGCTACCGTCCCATTCGAAGCCAAATGCTGCGGCGATCATATGCTTGGCGCGGTCGCTTCTTGTATCGGCCGGAACCCGGCCGACCAAATAATCGGCGAGTGCCTTAGACCGAGGCAAAGCGAGCCATTCTTCAATTTGTTGGCGCTTACTGTCCTCGATTGGCACTGTCGTTTCGACAGTTGCAACCCAGCCATCGATATCGGCGAAGTCTCTCTGGAGGATCAGGTTCGGATGACCGGTCCCCAAGAATTTCTCTTTCATGGTGTACCCCCTTTGGACGTGAACTTGCCGCGAAAAAATGTGACGGCCCCCGCCTGTTCCGAGAATATATGACGCGCGGGCGCCGACTGCGATAAAGGCTCGCCTCTGCTGACTCCGAGCGCTAACCTTATTCCACTCTATGGAAGAACGTCTGGTCTCTCCTGGCGAGATGGCCGGCAAGCGCCTCGCAGATCGCTACGACGTCTTGAAACAACTCGGCGTCGGCGGAAGCGCCTACGTCTTCCTCGCGATAGACCGGCGGTATCAGCGAGAGGTCGCCGTTAAAGTGCTGCGTGGCGAGATCGCGAGTGCGATCGGAACAGAGCGCTTCCTCCGGGAAATTGAGACACTGGCGAGGCTGCAACATCCGAGCATCCTGCCGCTCTACGACTCGGGGACAGTCGATGGAGTGCCCTTCTTCGTCATGCCGTATGTCAGCGGGCAGTCGCTTCGCAGCCGGTTGCAGCAGGAGACTTTCCTTCCGGTGGAGGACGCCCTCCGCATTATTCGCGAAGTGTCGGAAGCTCTCGATTATGCGCACGGACATGGTATCGTCCACCGCGATATCAAGCCCGAGAACGTGCTGCTCCATTCCGAACATGCCGTCCTCGCAGACTTTGGCATAGCCCGCGCGATCGACGTTGCCGCTGGCCAGCAGCTAACGGATTCTCAGTTCGCGGTCGGAACACCCGCTTACATGAGTCCGGAGCAAACCGTTGCAAGGGGTCATGTCGATCCGAACTCTGACGTCTACTCTCTCGGCATTCTCGCCTACGAGATGCTCGCCGGGTGTCTGCCGTTTACCGGGCCAACGCCGATGGCAATTCAGGCCCGAAAGGTTCTCGACAAAGTGCCATCGTTGCGCACGATACGGCCGTCGCTCGATCCGGCGATAGAGACAGCAATCACCAGGGCGTTGAGTGTCGTTCCGGCCGACCGCTTCGTGTCCGCCGGAGCTTTCGCGCGCGCACTCTCAGCGAAGGCGGTTAAGCCGGCTCGGTTTACCATGCGACGCATGGCCATTCCGGCAGCGGGCGTCACTATCGTTGCGGTAGCCGGCGTGCTTGCGTGGACTCGCATCAATCCCGAGCCAATTCCGCACCGACTGCCCCGCGTGCTCGTCTCAGAGTTCATTAACGTGAGTCGTGACTCATCCCTGGATTACCTCGGAATCACCGCGGTCGACTGGTTGACTCAGGGACTTCAGCGAACGGGGGTTATTTCTGTCGTCGGAACAGAATCGGCGATCAGAGCCAGCCGCTTCGCCCGTGAGCACGAAAATGGTCAATCCGTCGATCCAATCCTCAATCTTGCAAATGAAACAGGCGCGGATATTGTCGTGTCGGGACGATTCTATCGCCAGCGGGATTCGCTGCAGTATCAGATTCAGGTAACGGACACAAAGGCGCGGCGGCTCATTGGGGCGATTGGACCCATTGCAACGCCGCTAAACGATCCAATCGGCGGACTCGCCGTCGCCGGTGGGCGCCTCATGGGTCTGCTCGCAGCGAGAGTTGATGACAGACTGGACCAGTTTGTCAGTGGGGTGCCGGACCCGCCGACGTACGAAGCATATCGTCAGTTCAGTCATGGCCTCGATCGCTACATAGGCAACGATTTCGCGGGCGCGGCGCGACTTTTCACGAGCGCGTTTTCTCAAGACACGACGTTTGCCGCACCGCTGCTTTTCGCCTCGATCAGCCTCTCGAATCAAGGGCGCTATCGAGAAGCGGACTCGCTGCTTGACAGACTAGCGGAGCAGAGGGACCGGTTGACGCCGTTTCATCAGACGTGGCTGGACTACCGCAGGGCTTTGATGGCCGGCCAGCGACGAGCTGCGCTGAACGCCGTCCGCGCACTGGATTCCGCTGACCCCGGAAGCAAGGCTACATACAATCACGGCACGGAAGCTCTCGAGAACGGATATGTCGAAGAGGCGCTCGTCACACTTCGAAAACTGTCGCCAAATAGAGGCGCAATGCGTGGATGGGTTCCCTACTTTGAAGTGCTCGGAACGGCCTACCACCTTGTAAATCGATTTTCGGATGAGCTCGCCATCGGCGACGAAGCAAGACGGCAGTATCCTGACCGGCTCTACGCCTTTCTTCCGTCAATTCGAGCGCTCGCAGCGCTGAGCCGTGTCGGCAGGCTCGAGGAATTACTCAACGTCGCAAGCGATCTGCCTGCCGATCGCTATGGGACATCGTATGCGGCATTGCTTGTCGAGGCCGGAGACGAAACTCGTGTGCATGGGGAGATTTCTGTTGCCCGCGCCTTCTATCTGAGAGCGATCCGCCAACTGGGTCCTCTAACGAGTCGAAGTAAAACGGGAGATCTGGTCTTGCGCAGCCGAGTGGAGCGTGCGTTGCGGCGATGGAAGGAAGCGGAAGCAACCGCGCGTGCTCTGACGCAGATCGACTCTACGGAGCCCGAGTATCAGGGGTTACTCGGCGCGGCACTCGCGCACTTGGGCCGCACGTCTGAAGCGCGCGCAATCAGCGCTAATTTGATCAATGACAGACGTCCATATCATTTAGGCGCTTCACCTCGGGCACAGGCAAGGATTGCGACTGCTCTCGGGGAAACTGACGCCGCAATCACTTACCTGACTCGATCTTTCGCGCAAGGGCAGGAATATGACCTCTGGGTTAACAGAGATCCGGATTTTGACGCCCTTCGAACGATTCCGAGATTCGAGGCGTTAGTTGCATTGAAACATTGACGAAGCGATCCCACACCAGTCGCGACGAGGTCCCACTTCCTGCGCTCCCCGCTGTCAGCCTGAATCGCCTCTTATGAGGCTTAGCGACGTGTAAAGGACGACCGCCACCACGAGGTAGCGAACGGCCGTAAGAGGCAGCGACTTCACGATGAACGCCGCAATGAGCACCGCGGGAATCCCGCCCAACAATAAGCCGAGGGCGACGCGCGGGCTGTAGCGACCGGCCCGGATGAATCGAACGCTGGCAACGGGCATCAGGAAGGCGCACGAGCCCATCATTATTGGAAACGCTGACGTCGGATTGAGTCCCAGGAGACTCACCATGATCATGCACGGGGCGTAGAGGCCGATGCCCAGCGTCATCAGGGCTCCGAGCAAAAAATTGCCGGCGACGCCAGCGATCAATCCCGCCCCGGTGAGCGCGAGTGCAGAGCCACCGCCGGGAATTAGGCCGACGGTCGTCATTCGCCTTGAACCATCTTGCGCCGAGAATCAGCATTACAATGAGAGCAGCGAGGAGAACAACGGCCAAACTCGCTTGACCGACATAACGTTCGAGTGTCGGAAGGCTTCGGCCGAAGAGGTAGCCTAATGATGCGAAGCACGCGGCCCACACGATTCCACCGGATGCGTTGTACGCGGTGAACTCTCCATAGGGCATCGACCCGATTCCCGCGAGCACCGCCGCCCAGCTTCTTAGTAGCGCGACGAATCGGCCGATGAAAACAGTCTTTCCACCATGCCGTTGAAAAAAACTCTCGGCCTTCGCCAAGTGCCTTTCATTTAGCCGAAATTTCTTGCCATAACCAAGACGAAAGAGCGCCCGCCCTTTCTGCCGATCCAGTATCCTGCATTGTCACCTATAATCGCGCCTGACGCGGCCGTGACAATGACGAAGAAAAGTGAGAGGTGACCGAGCGCCGCGTACGCGGCAGCAGTTACTAGCGCAGTCTCCCCCGGCAGCGGGATGCCAAGACTTTCGATTGCGACCAAGGTGAAGAGCAGCAGGTAGCCGTAGGATGCTACAAGGCCAGAAATCGTTTCGCTCATGGCAATCGTTCAGTCGCCTGCGGGTGATTATCCCATTTCCACCTGCCGCGTCGATTGCTCAGAAGCGCGCCCTGATACCCGCGCGTACAATCCTGCCGTCGAGTGGCGCCCAAAGCTCCGTTGTTGGACGATCCAACCGAGACGGGGTTGGGAGAAGAATAGGTCCATAATTCGTTTGGCGGATGTTAGTCAGATTGTCCACGCCAAGAAAAAGCTGCTGCCGGCCGAGCGTCTGCGTGAAGAGAAGTTCGATCGTGGTGAAGCCGGGCGTCGTTTTCCGGTACGGATCACCCTCGGTGTGTTGTCGCCCGGTATAGTAGCTCTCGATCGCAAATCGACTTCCTGTTTCCTCGACATCAAACGCAATGTCGAGCCCGACTCTCCTCCCAGGGTTATAGGGAATTTCCCGTCGGACGGGTATGGTGGAAGATCCACTGCCAGGTTCTGTTTCGGTTGTCTTGAGCACGCTGTAGAATGCCGTCACTGAGACCGGATCGCCGGTGAGTACGGCAAACAGATCGGCCCCGGTGCTGCGCGTCGCGCCGGGGGCGTGGGCCAACTCTCCAGCGTACGGCCCTGACCGCAAATCGTGAAGGATGACAGGGTTCAATATTGTCGAGCGGAAAACCGTTGCGTTCATATCGAGTGCGCCTCGCCTGTATCCGATGTCGAGCGAGGCATTGCGGGATTTCTCGAATGCGAAGACAGGAGAGGATGCTCCGGCAAAAGGCCTGATCCGAGAGAATCCGGCGGCCTCAGTTTCGTCAATGAATGGAGTTGGCGCGTAGGCTCCCAAACCGGCCGAGATTCTTTCGGAAAGTCCGATAGCCTGTTTGAACAACAGGCCCGCTACCGGGACGCAAGAGGTGCCGTAGAGATTGTGATGGTCGCACCGGCCTGTCACCGACGCCGAAAGAAAATCATTGGCGGTGAAGGTTGTCTGCGCAAATACCGATGAAGTCGTAAAGTTGAAATCAAACCCGCGAATGTCTTGATTGCCGTATCTATCGTTTCCCACTGAGAGGCCGCCCACCAACAACAGTCGCTCGAAAGCGTGCGTTGCCGACACTTCCGCGAGTGAAGTAGTCAAACGGTCTCGCTCTGACACACGGGTTGGAAAGAGGTGATTGCGATCTTGGAGAGAGATAGAGCTCCGGGCATTCACAATCGTTCCAGAGCGAAGTCGAAACCGGCCGATGGCACCGAGATCACCATGGCGCGTGTGCAATCGGTCTGGCGCCGCCAGCCCACTTGAGGCGGAATTCCCCGTCCCACCGCCCAGTCGGTTATCAGCCGACGCCCCGGCCGTCAGAAGCAGCCGACTGCCTCCGCTGCCATTCCAGAAGAAACGCGGACGAATTTCCGCGCGATTCGAGGCTGTTATGTCTGCCCACGCGTCGCGATCGCTATCGAGCCTCGGCTGGCGATGGGCGCCGGCGAGCAACGTGTAACTCCAGGATTTATTCAGGCGGTCTCCGGCGAACCCAACACCATCGAATGCGCCAGTGGAAGCGCCTGAAAGAACGGCGTCACGTAACGGAGTTGCGTCTTCGCCTTGCGGCCAGCGCGTGACGAAGTTGACTATGCCACCCAACGCCGACGGGCCGTAGAGGGCAGACGATGCACCTTTGATCACTTCGATTTGAGCGAGGTCCAAGGGTGGAAGCTGGACAAGCGATAGGCCCGCCTCGGTCGCGCCAATCAGTGGAAGCCCATCAGTGAGGAATTTCGTGTATTGGCCGCGAAACCCCTGCACGCGAAGACTCGCTCCGCCGATTCCTGAAGTGGCGGGCTGTACTCTGACGCCAGGAATTTCTGCAACCATCTGCGTGAGGTCGCCCGGTCGCATGCTTGTCTTCTCGTCCACGTCTTCGCCGGAGAGGACTTCGACCCGTAACGGAACGTCCTCGATTCTTTGCTCCGTTCGCGTCGCGGTCACGATGATCGTGGCGGCTGTTTGCACATTTTCGCGCAGGTCGATGGAAACGGTCGTGTCAGCTCCCGGCCTCAGCGTAAGCGTCAATGAGTCGAGCGCGAAGCCGAGCCTCGCAACCGTAAGCGAGTGCGTGCCCGCTGAGAGAGACAGCGTCGCGATGCCAGCGCTATCGGTTTTGCCGCCCGTGCGTTGCTCTCTTACCATTGCGTCGGATAACGGCTTCCCAGAAGAACGTACAACCACTGTCACCCGAGCACTGTCCTGGGCGTAGAGGGGCTGCGATGGAAAGATTGCTGCCGCAATGATCGGCAGGACTAATAGGGCGAAGCGATTTTTCGTCAATGGTCGACCTTGTCAACGGGAGTGGCGATGCGCCTCGACCACGGCGAAATAGTCGTTCAGGATCAATTGTAGGGGACAATGCTAAGCATCGGGATCCATCGGTTTCCGCTTGAAGTCTGCAGTTCAGCTCGTAGCAGTTACTTGTCAATGCGGTTGTTCGGATCGGACTGTGTGTATCGCTACACCTTGACGCCACCGAGCGTTCCTATCGCCGCCACACTGACCACGTCGCTTGCCCAATGCTCTTCGTTGCACACCCGTAAAAGCGCCGTAAGCGAAGCGCCTCCATAGAAAATCGGTCCGATGATCCACCGCGATTGGGGTCAGTGGTGCCGCGGCTGCGTGACGAAAAAAAAGCAAGCCATTCAACGCATGAGCGTCGAATGACTTGCGTAGTAGCAGGGGCGGGACTCGAACCCGCGACCCCGGCATTATGAGTGAAGGTTTCGCCTGCGGAAATGCCGTGCTCCGAGTAAGGCAGCGGCGACACGCGGCATGCTGCGGCACGTTTCTGCGCTTTCATGGTGCCGCTGGTGGTGCCGCCGTTCATGCTCCCGCCTTTCGTTCGAGATCCTGCGCGGCTGCAATGAGCTCCCACTTCGAGCGCTCTTCCTGCGACGGGCTGAATCGCCCGTAGACCTTGTGCACCAGGACAGCGTTTGCGTGACCGAGCTGTCGCGCTACGAGCTCAGCTGGAGTGCCGGCGCGGATTGCGCGCACTGCATACGTGTGCCGCTGATCGCGCATGGTGTAGCCGCGGTAGATCGGAAAGTCTTTCGAGAGCCCAGGCGCATCCTCGGTACCGACGATCGCAGCTGTATGCTCGTCGCCGGCATGCCAGCGATC
>JBDSVO010000331.1:0-9942 GCA_039927215.1 Gemmatimonadaceae bacterium | reverse complement strand
TGTCGTACGACGCGAGCAAGTTGCCGGAGGGCGTGACGCCCGACGCGCTGAAACTGTCCACCTGGGTCGACGACCACTGGGAAGTCGTTCCGGGAAGCACGCTCAACATCGCCGACGCGACGGTGAGCGCGGACATTGCGCATTTCAGCTACTATGGCATCGCGATCTGGCCGAATGCGTCATACAACAACGCGACGCAACAGGTCGAGCTGACGAAGGGACAGAGGACGACCCTCAACGGCTACACGTATTACGTGTACACCTATCCACAAACCCAGTGCTGGCAGGTGCGGAGGTGGGTGCGTTACTGGGGTGGGGGATACTGGACCTATTACCAACAGTGCACGACATACACGCAGGCCTACAGTTATCCAACACAAGGCGTGCGGGTCTCCTGGCTGTCGTCCGCGCCCTCGGTCGCGTCGCTCGGATCACCGGCGTACTCGGTGACGGATGCGGGTGGCCGAACGCAATCTCCGCCGATAACGGCGCTCACCGCGGGAAGCACCGACGTAACGGGATCGGCCTCCGGGGTGACGAGTTCCTCGACACGAGTGACCGTGCTGCCTTCGCTCCTCTTCAGCGTCTTCGGGACCGGCACCAATCCATTCCGCAAGTTTGGCTTTCGCCAGGGAACGGGGCTTGTCTCGATCATTCCCGCTCCGCTGGCCGCTCCTCTCACTGTCACGCTCACGCACACGAATTCTTTCGTGGCGAGCAGCAACCCAACTGCGATTATTGGCGCAGGGAGAACATCCGAGGGTGTCACCCTGATCGCGGGAGAAGTAGCTGGACGTGACACGATTATTGGTACCGCGCCAGGATATACACCCGATACGCTGGTAGTCGAAACAGCACTCGGACGCATCTCGGTGGATGGATGGCCGTCAAGTCTCGCGTATGGGGACTCGGCTGCGATTCGGATTCATCCGACGAACGAAGACGGTTTCATCGACAACGCCTGGCTCACATTTTTCGCGTTGGGGTCGAACGGTAAGCTTTCTTTCAGCCGCAATTCTGTGGCAATCACAAGTATCACCGTGCCCGATGGCTCTTCGTCGACGCCGGTTTTCTACGTCAAAGCTGTCGGCGCCGGTTCCGGCATAATGTCGGTGGCGAACAACTGGTACATCACCAGCCCGTACGAAGTGCCGATCGTTGGCGGGTTCGTCAGCATCCAGGTTGCACCCGACCCGGCTGGAGTGATTCCCGGCGGGACGGTTCAGCTCACCGGGACCGCACGGAATGCGGCCGGCGATCCCGTCAGCGGAGTCGTCCTTTCGTGGTCATCCGCCAGCACCGCAGTGGCGGGAGTCGACGCCAATGGCCTGGTCACTGGCGTCGCAAATGGCACGGTCATCGTGACGGCTTCGAGTGGCGGTATCAGCGGCAGCGCGACGGTGGAGGTAGGGACGCCGAGCATGTCTGCTTCTCCCGGGTCGCTCACGCTGCCCGTGCAACAAGGTCAATCAGCTCAGGCTCAGATCACCATCACCAATGGCGGCGGTGGTGTTCTCAGCGGACTTCAGGCGGGCAGCTTCTCCAACTACTTCAACGGCTCGCCCGCGCCCTGGGTCACCGCGTCGTGGAACACGACAACGGCGCCGGCGACCCTCACGATCACTGCTGCCCCGGGACTGGGCATCCCCACCGGCGTCCATCAGCTCCGCTTTGACGTTTCGGCGCCAGGCGCGAGCAACAGCCCCTACACATTTTATTCGATCAACATCACCGTTATCGCGGCCGGCGTCACACCCGTGAATGCAACGATCTCGCCAACACCGGGCTCGGTCAGCTTTAACGTAGCTCTTGGCCAGAGTGCTCAAGCGCAAATCGCCATCAACAACAGTGGAACAGATCCGCTGACGAATCTCACAGCGGGCCCGTTCTCGAATTACTTCAATGGTTCGCCGGCTCCGTGGGTAACGGCATCCTTCAACACCACCACTGCTCCGGCAACGCTGACAATAACTGCCGCTCCCGACGTTAGCGTTGGGCTCGGGACGCATCAACTGCGCTTCGAGGTCTCTTCTCCAGGGGCGACCAACAGCCCGTACACGTTCTATAGCATCAACGTCACCGTGACTGAGCCACCGTTCCGTTTGGGGAGCATCGACGCTGCAGGAGGCTTTACATGCGCAACAACCCTACCGAATGCCGCCTACTGCTGGGGAAGCAACGGCGGCGTCGGCACGCTTGGTATCGGGGTCACCAACAATAACAACTATCCAACGCCAATCGCCGTAGCAGGCGGACTCTCGTTCGCGTCGGTGAGCACGGACGCCTCGCATACGTGCGCGCTGACGCCGGCCGGAGCGGCGTACTGCTGGGGATATGGAAGTGATACAAGGCTCGGCACCGGCATTGACCAGGGAAGCAACGTCCCTGTGGCAGTGGCCGGTGGTCACACCTTCGTCCAGATCGACGTGGGAGACAATCACGCGTGCGCCGTAGACAATCTTCAGCGGGCCTACTGCTGGGGTTATGGCATGCTCGGCAATCTGGCGAATACAGCGAGCGCCAGTTCGCGCGGCAACAGCAGTGTTCCTACGCTGGTGCTCGGTGGTGTGCAGTTCCTGCGGGTGGTTGCGGGTGGAAACTTCTCGTGCGGTGTCGCGACGGACCAGACTGCCTATTGCTGGGGCCTCAACTCGGTCGGGCAGCTTGGAGCTCCGTCCCCCACGACTTATAACTGCGACCCGTACACATGCAGTCTGCTGCCGACCGCTGTCTCTGGCGGGCTGCAGTTCCAGTCGATCACAGCCGGCAGTCAGCACGCCTGCGGCGTCACAACCGGCGGCGAAGTCTATTGCTGGGGAGGCAACGGCAGCGGTCAACTTGGTGACGGTAGCACGATCAACAGTCTCGTCCCGGTTCGGGTGAGCAGCATGAATGGGGCAACACAGGTTGACGCGGGCAACGCACACAGTTGCGCGAGGACTGGATTCGGTCAGCTCTACTGCTGGGGAGCCAATGCCAGTGGGCAACTGGGGAGAGGAAATCAGATCAGCAGCCCAAGCGCTGGTCTAGTGAGCGGCAACGGAATGTCATTCTCGAGGGTGACGGCCGGCGGCGCACACAGCTGTGCGATCACGAGCGTCGGCTCGGCGTACTGCTGGGGCGGCAACGGAAACGGCCAGCTCGGTATCGGATCAGTCACCGCGCCGCAGACGGTGCCGACCCTCGTGGCCGTGCCGTGAGGTCAGTTTAACCGAAGGGTGACGCCGCGATCGTACGCCCGGGTGGGTCGCATGCGACTCTCTTTCTTCCTTGCGCCTTTTCCCATGGAATCCCATAATCGCCGCATAATGTAACCGGTCTGCTACTCCTCCGACCCTCCGGCGACGGTGGCGATGGCATCAGCGATTCCACCAACCGTTGAATCTCTTCTCGCTGCCGCCGATGAGGCCGCGCGAGACACGGCATGGACCGAGTTCCTGAAGAGGTACAGCGGTCTGATTCTTCACGTCGCCCGCTCGACTCGCGGCGACCACGATTCGGTAATGGACCGCTATTTGTTCGTTCTCGAGGCCCTGCGGAAAAACGAGTGCCGCCGAGTCCGTGCGTATTCAAATAGCGGTCGCGGCGCCTTTTCAACGTGGCTTGTGGCCGTCACTCGGCGGCTCTGCATCGACGAGCATCGACGACGGTTTGGACGCACCAGCGCCAAAGGACCCACTGTGGAGCAGGTGGACCGGCGCGCCCTGGACGCCCTGTCGGGAGACGAAAGTGCCCCACTGGACTCACTTGAATCAGCACTCGCGCGCCCCGACTCCGAGCTCCAGATCACGGAGCGGAATGCGGCGCTCCGCGCTGCTCTTCTGCGCCTGGACGTTTCCGATCGACTCCTTCTTCGCCTGCGGTACGAGGACAGCCTGAAGGTCAATGAGATCGCTCGACTTCTGGGCGAACAATCGCAATTCAAAGTTTACCGCCGCCTCGATCAAATTCTTGCAACGCTGCGACACGAGCTCGAGCTTGTTGGCATAAGGGATTCGGACGCGTGAAGCTTCTCGGCATCGAAATTCGATCGGAATCATCCGTGAAACTATTTCAGGATGATACGTTCAATGATCCGTCGCTTTGTTGCGTCTCTGCTTGCGGTGGCAGTCGTGCGACCTGACCACCTCAACGACTCGGAAATCGCGGGATTCCTCGATCGCGATCTATCGGCCGACGAACGGTCGAGCGTCGAGAGCCACCTGGAGAGCTGCGCGAGTTGTCGCTCGGCGATACTCGAAGTCAGCCGCATGGCAGACTCGTATCAGACTGCATCTGATTCGAGCCAGCCCTTTCCCGGTTCTCCCCGCCGCCGCCGCGGCGTTCAGCTCCGGTTTGTGGTCGCCGCTGCAGCAGGCCTGGCGATCGTCTGGCTGGGCAACGTGCGCAACAATCCGCAAACAACTCCAACGAGGAGCGTTAACACGATCGCCGCCGACAGCCGACCCGTTGTCGAAATTGTCAACCCGCCCGAAAACGCGTTCGCGAACCGAAGCGGCCTCACCTTCGTCTGGAGGTCCGCGGCCACCAGTGTTTACCGGTTCACGCTCCTCGACGAAACCGGCCAGACTGTTATGGACAGAGAAGTTTCGGATACCGTTCTGGTTCTGCCGCAGGATACTCGCCTCGCGCCCGGGCATTTGTATTTCTGGCGCGTTGATGCCATAGGAGATGGAATAGCAGCCTCATCCGGAGCACGAAAACTCAGATTCGCTTGGTGATGCGCCCGTGGATTCTGCTGGCGGTGATTCTCAACACGGCTTGCGGTCGAGAGAAAGGCCAGCCAGCCGCCGAGCTTTCGCGGAGCAGCAAGCAGACGCTGGCGACATCCGATTCGCTCCTTTCCGCTGGACGGGAAAAATACCAGCAACAGGATTTTGCCGGCGCGCGCTCTTTCTGGCTGGCCGCCCTGCCGAGGGCGCAAAAGAACACGCGCGGCGAAGCCGACCTATACACGTGGCTCGGATTGTCATCATGGCGTCTCGGCGATCTCGACAGCGCGCGCGTCTGGCAGAAGCGCGCAATCGAGATCAAGTCGGGACTCGGCCGCCCCAATGATCTGTGGAGATCGTACAACGCCCTCGGGCTCCTCGTACTGGACGAGGCACATAACGACAGCGCGGCAGCCCTCTTTGAGAGCGCACTGAAATCGGCGGCCGCTGACGGCGATGCCGAGGGCGTCGCAAAGGCGACCGGTAATGCAGCGCTTGCCTACACTTATCTCGGTGACCTGACGCGAGCCAGAGCCGGTCACCGCGCCATGCGCTCCGCCGGTGTCCAAATGCGTGATGCACGGGTGCAAGCGAACGGACTGGCGAACGAAGCGATGGTAGACATCTGGGAAGGCGACGCCGCGACTGCGATCGCGCGTCTCGACACTGCGCGCCGCCTCTACAAGAACAGCGACGCTGTCGGCGAACAGAACGCGCTCGGACAGCTCGCTTCCGCTTACGAAATCGTTGGCAACTACGGCGCAGCGTTCTCGGCTCTGGATTCTGCTCTTGTGATTGCGCGGGCGCACTTTCTTCGAGCGGGAGAGGTCGAGACGTTGCGAATGCTTGGTGGCCTTCACCTGCGGCTCGGAGACGACGGACGCGCAAGCAAATATTTCGCCGATGCCGAAGCCGTTGCGCGGAAGCGTGGCGTTGACGCCGACCTCGGCAGTGTTCTGCGGTCCGCTGCGATTGCAAGCCTTCGGCTTGGTTCTACCCGGAAGGCGCGACTGTTCGCAGCTGAGGCTTTCCGCCTCCACGTGGATGCCGACGAGAAACTCGAGCAGATCGACGATCTGCTGGCGCTCGCAGAGGTGGACATGGTAGCTGGCAGCCACCACTCCGCCGTAGGGCGCTTGCGTTCGGCCGAGTCGCTCGCGAAAGAGCTCACCAATCGGTCGATGCTGAGCGTCGTCTTTCTGGCGAAGGCATCCGTTGCCGACCGCATGGGGCAACCGTCGCGGGTACTTGCGCAGCTCGGTAAGCTACGCGCGGATAGCGTACGATCCGGATTCGACGTGCAGTCGTCGGCTGCGGCATATGCTACGAGAGCGCACCTGCGCCTCGGCGCGGTAGATTCGGCCATCGTCACCGGGGCGCGCGCGGTGATGCTCGTCGAACGGGTACGTGGGGGTCTCGCCGGCGATCCTATCAGGTCCGCTTATGTCGCCGGCCGAGCTGGTGTCTATGGCGACTACATCGTCGCCCTTCTTCGTGGTGGACGAACGGAGGAGGCTTTCGCCGTGGCCGACAGAGCGCGAAGCCATGCGTTGCTGGAGCGTCTCACGCTCCTCGGTCGTCAGCCGAACAATGAGCTCCTTCCTCCGGAGCTCGTGGAAAGTGAACGGCTCCTGAAGAGAATCGACGCGTTGATGGAGTCACTCCGAAGCTCACCTCCACCGCCTGCACCGGAGCGGGGAAGAGCTGCGGACGCAACGGCGGAAATTGTCTCGCGGCTTCGGGCGGCTCGTCTTGAATATGAGCAACTCCTCATCCGGTCGGCACAGCGGAATCCTGAAGCACTCGCGATGCTGGGAGCGTCGGCCGGCAGCATCTCCGAGGTAAAACGCGCACTGTCTCAGGGCGAGATTCTCGTGGAGTATTTTCTCGCCGGCGACACTCTCTTCACGTTTGCCGTCAGAACTGACGGTGTTACGGTGATTGCCCGCCACGTGGCCGCTGGTGTGATCGCCCAGCGTATTCGGCTGCTCGATGAGCTTTGGGGATCGCCACGCGCGGACTGGCGTACCGGACTCCCGATATCGCGTGCGCTCTACGCGGATCTTGTCGGACCGCTGGACAGCATCGGGATTCTGAGTGGAGCGCAGCGCATGGTCATCGTGCCGCACGGGATGCTTGGACAGGTTCCTTTTGCGGGCCTTCAGAATCCCGCCTCGGGTCGCTATCTCATGCAGACTGTCAGACTGCTGGAAACACCCTCGTCGAGCGCGTTGGTAGCCTTGCGGCGACGAGTGGTTCCATCGGAATCGACCATACGAGGAGCCGCGTTCGCACCATTTCCCGGCGAGCTGCCCGGAACAGGGCGAGAAGTCGCCGCGTTTCAACGAACACGCCAACAAAGCGACATTCATCTCGCTCGCCGCGCGACGGAATCCTCGGTGCGCGCAGCACTCCTGCGCGGGGGCGTCGTGCACATCGCGACACACGGAGTCCTGAATCACACCAATCCGATGTTTTCGCGTGTCGAGCTCGCGCGCACACGTCGAGACATTCCTGACGACGACGGACGGCTGGAAGTACGCGAGCTCCTGGCGTTACGGATACGCAGTCCACTGGTTTTCCTTTCCGGTTGCGAAACCGGCGCGTTCGATGGTTGGATGGGGACCGGTTTCGGAACGACAGGAGATCTCGCGCTGTCGCAGGCATTTCTTTCCGCGGGTGCGCTCAACGTGCTCTCGGCGCTCTGGCGGATCGATGACGCTGGCGCGGCTGTTCTCGGCGCACGGTTTTACGGGAATCTGCGGGGAAGCTCCGTGACGGATGCTCTGGCGACGGCCCAGAGAGAAATGGCCGCCGATTCCAGGTTTGCAAGTCCTTATTACTGGGCCGGCTATGTTTTGAGCGGCGAGGGACGATTTCAAGCGGGCCCGCAAAAAAGTCAGTCAATGCCGTGAAGTAATGCATACAGCTTTGGTCGTGCCCATCTCCTCTGGTGACAAGGAGCATTCATGCGTTCCCGTCTGAGCCGTATCGCCGTCACAGTTGCGCTATCAGTGAGTGTCGCGGTTATCACCGCTTGCAACGACACGTCGAGCGTTCCTTCAGCACCGATTACCTTGGGGGCGCCGTCGGCAGCGCGAGCGTCCAGCGGGCCCTCCGTTACCGCAACCAGTCCTTCGTACGGCCATCGCGGGGAATCGAACAAGCCGGTCACGATCACAGGATCCGGGTTCTCAGCGGGTGCGACTGTGGAATGGGACCGCGGCGGAATCGTTGATCCAAAAATTGCCGTCATTAGCGCGACGGTTGTGAGCTCCAAGCAGATCAGCGCGGTGATAACCATCGCTGCGGATGCAGACTTGAGTCTATACGACGTCGTTGTGACCAACGCGGATCGTAAAAAAGGCGTAGGCACGGAGATGTTCGAGGTGACAGCCGCGACATCTCTGTCCGGAACCGAGAGCGTTTACGCCGTCAACTCGAACGGCGAGATGGCTGGCCGAGTAGGAGTTCCTGGTGCGTTCTACTACAGCACCGCGAGTGGCCTTGTGACCCTCGGTAGTCCCGGGCGAGCATACGCTATTTCGAATGATGGACTTACCGTCGCGGGCGGAACTACTAACAACGCACCGAACGCTCAGGCGTACTTATACATCAATTTCGGCGGGGCTTGGCAGAGGGTCACGCTGCCCAAGGACGCTGCTTCCTGTATAGCAACGGCGCGCGCAATTGGATCAGACGGCAATGGCGCGGCGGTCTTCGTTGGCGGCGTCGAGAACGGCGGATGCTACTCTCGAAACAACCTTCACCGTCAGCCTCGCATATGGGTGCCGGCCGGTGGAAACTGGGACAAGAAAGTTCTGCCCGGCGGCGCCAACATGGATGACTTGCTGGACGATGTTAATGGGTTGGGGATCGCAGTCGGAACGAGCAGCAATCGCGCCGCCGTCTGGACACCAAACGGAGCGGGCAGCTGGACGCTGGCGCAAATCGGAGTAACCGGCAGCGCGCTGCATGGAATCAACGCGAGCGGCACTATTGCTGTCGGCGAGCTCAACGGTGTCGCGGAGTACTGGACTTCGAATGGCGTGAGCTGGAGCGGACCGTTCGCGCTTCCGGGAAGTTGCGCGTCTGCGGTATCAGTGGATGACGCGGGCGACATCCTTGCCAACGGTTGCGCGAATGGAAATCGCCGTACGCCAGGCGTGATTCGGCCGCCCTATGGGAGCGGGGGCGTAACGCTTCTTGGAGGGCTCGGCGCCTCCGGGCAATCTGTAACGGCCGAAAGAATTTCGCCGTCAGGTGGGTGGGTTGTCGGTGAGGTCACCGTTCAGGGTACATCGGGCGGAGTGTATTGGAAAATCTTCTGAGAGCCATGTAAAAGGTTTTGAAGCTCGGCTTGCCCTTTGAAGAATGGTCTTGGAGCGCCACGGATTTTCTGTGGCGCTCCGTTGCCACAAGCCTCGCAACTCGATAATTCAAGGCTGTTCACAACTCAACGCCGACTAGCGACTTGGCTCGGCGCGCCTCGAGTCCCCACCGGCGTTACAGTTGCGGGCGCACCCGGGGGCAGCGGATGGATACCGGCCCCTTCTGGGGTGACATGGTCCACCGGTGTTTTTGTTGAATGTGGACAGCGCCGGACCCAACAGGAACACTGCAGACCCGATGACAAACACCGCCATCCCAGCTCGCCCCGAAGGCAAGGGCAAGCCGAATACAACAAATACATCAGGACGCGATACTCCGCTCGATCGCTATCGGAATATCGGCATCATGGCGCACATCGATGCCGGGGAAACGACTACCACCGCGCGCATCCTCTATTACACCGACAAGTCACACAAAATTGGTGAAGTCCATGAAGGCACAGCCACGATGGACTGGATGGAGCAGGAGCAGGAGCGCGGCATCACCATCACTTCCGCCGCCACCACTGCTTTCTGGACTCGCAACGACATTGAATACCGCATCAACATCATCGTTACTCCCGGCCACGTCGATTTCACTGTCGAAGTCGAGCGCTCGCTTCGCGTGCTCCCGATCAGCAGCAGACCGGACACGATCAGCGTCGCACCTGCAAGCGGTCCGAGAATTAAAAAGAATGCGGCGCCCGAGAGCAGGAGAGAAAATGGCAGACGCCTCCGAAGCGGCAGCAGCGCATGCACAACGAATCCGCCGAATACGAGTAAAAGGATTCGCGGCAGGCCCGAGCCCGGCTCGATCTCCAGGACGCGTAGCAGCCCGAGCAGCAGGGCAAGCTGGACGG
>JBDSVO010000330.1:0-8669 GCA_039927215.1 Gemmatimonadaceae bacterium | reverse complement strand
GCCGCCGCCGTGTCGCTGAACGCGGACATCAGATTTGCGTCCAGCACGTTGGGCGCTAGCGCGAGCGGCTCGCCTTTGCCATCCCTGAAGGAGCTTCAGGAGACCGCCGTCGCGTCGAACCCGATGCTGCGAGCGCGAGCGGCCATGGTCGCAGCGGGCAATGCAGAAGTTGCACTGGCTCGAAAAGCTTACCTCCCTGATGTCGACGTCTCGCTTCAATACGGTCAGCGTTCGGCTTTCAGACCGGCGGGCGCAGGAGCGCGAATGTCCCGCTCCGACATGATCTCGGCGATCGTCACTGTGCCGATTCCGTTCCAGCGCGGCCGCAAGCAGAACGCCGCTGTCGCCGCGAGCGGATACGATGTCGTAGCGCGCGAGGCGATGCAACGGGATGCCGAGAATATGGTGCGCGCTGAGGTTGCCCGACTGTACAGCGACATCGCGCACAGCCGCACGCGGCTCGCGCTGTACGTGAAGGCGATAATGCCGCAGGCGAATGCTGGTCTGACTTCGGCAAAGTCTTCGTATCAGTCGGGAGTGGGTGACCTCGTCGCCGTTCTGACTGCGCAGACCACGATGCTCGAGATAGAGTCGGGATATCATCGGGCTCTAACGGATTTTGCGCAGAAGCTCGCGGAGCTGGACGCCGTTGTCGGCCGGGAGGTTTTGCCATGAGCGCAATTCAGACACCCCGTTCTCAGACATCGCGTCGCCGCTGGATGATTGGCGCGGGGGTCGTTGCCGCCGCGATCGCGCTTGTTTGGTTTCTGCTGGCGCGAAAAAAAGACGGCCCGACGCCCGGCGGAAAACAGGGCGGCACTTCGAGTGGCATGGTCGGGATGAGCGATAGCGCGATGCGGTCGGACAAGGGATCGGGCGCGGTGGAGCTCACTGCAAGCCAGATAACCACCTTCGGGATCACGTTCGATACCGTCAAGCTCCGTACGCTGTCGAGCGAAGTGCGAGCGGCCGGCGCTGTCACATTCGATGAGACACGAATCGCTCAAATTACTCCGAGGTTCGCAGGGTACGCCGAGCGGCTTTTCGTGAACGCCACCGGACAAACTGTCTCACGAGGTCAGGCGGTCGCGGCGATCTACTCACCTGAGCTCGTTGCCGCTCAGAGCGAGCTGCTTCTTGCCGGCCGTCTCGACGAGTCTCTCGGTCAGGGCTCCGTTCCCGGCGTCAGGACCGGAGGGCCGAGCATGCTCAGCGCTGCGCGACAGCGGCTGCGGCAGTGGAACATCTCGGACGCGCAGATCGATGCAGTTCTTCGGAGTGGAAAGATCATTCGCGCTGTCACGTTGTACTCACCAGTATCGGGTGTCGTCGTCGAGAAAAACGTGGTGCAGGGTCAGTCAGTCACGCCGGGTATGCCGTTGATGACCGTTGCGGATCTTTCCACGGTGTGGGTGACTGCCGAGCTGCGTGAGTCGGATGCCGGGAGCGTTCGGCAGGGATCGCCGGCGAGCATCGAGCTGAGCGCCTTTCCGGGTCAACGGATCGAGGGTCGCGTGTCGTATGTCTATCCGACTTTGCAGACGGAGGCGCGGACGATAAAGGCTCGTATCGTCCTTCCCAATCCCGGCGGCCGCATCAAGCCGGGCATGTATGCCACGGTGCGAATGACCACGCCGATGGCAACAGCTCTCACTGCGCCGGCCTCCGCGGTAATCCAGACTGGCGACCGAACGTACGTGTTTGTCGAGCAGTCCGGGCGACAGCTGATTCCCCGCGATGTTCGCCTTGGCAGACGCGGCGGCGATTACGTCGAAGTCCTGTCGGGCGTGCGGGCCGGTGAGCGAGTCGTCGCGTCCGCCCAATTTCTCCTCGATTCGGAGTCGAATCTCGCGGAGGTCATGCGCGGCATGATCGGCCAGGGCGGAAACTCCGGCGCGGGCGACATGGAGGGAATGGACATGGGTCCCGCGACCGAAGGCACAGCCACCGACAAGGGTGCCGACATGAAGGGCATGAACATGCCATCACCTGCTAAGAGATAGCGATGCTCAAGCGAATCATCGAGTGGTCAGTCGGCCACACGTGGGTCGTGCTGGGCGTCACCGCAGTTGTCACGGCCCTCGGTGCGTGGGCGGTCTTCACCACGCCGGTCGACGCGATACCGGATCTCTCCGATGCGCAGGTGATCGTCATGACGGACTGGCCCGGCCAGGCGCCGCAGACGGTCGAGGATCAGGTGACGTATCCGCTGGAAACCGAGATGCTCAAGGTTCCGCGAACAAAGTTCGTGCGCGGCATGAGCCAGTTCGGTCTCTCCGCGGTTTACATCGTGTTCGAGGACGGCACGGATCTCTACTGGGCGCGATCGCGCGTCCTCGAGTATCTGGGCGCAGCGCGCGCGAGGTTCCCGGAAGGCGCGATGCCGATGATGGGGCCCGACGCGACCGGAGTTGGCTGGGTGATGCAGTACATACTGGCGGATACAACAGGTCGTCTGAATCTCGCGCAGCTCAGAGGAATCCAGGACTGGACTGTAAGGCCTGCACTTACCGCAGTGCCTGGCGTAGCGGAGATCGCTTCCTTCGGTGGGTTCGAGAAGCAGTACCAGGTGGAAGTAGACCCGGCGAAGCTTCTCGCTTTCAACATTCCGCTCACGAAAGTCGTTGACGCGGTGCGTATGTCCAATGCCGACGTCGGCGGCCGGGTGCTCGAGCTGGGCGGAAACGAGCTTGTGGTAAGAAGCCGCGGTCGATTCACGAGTCTGGAAGACATCCGGCAGGTCTCAATCGGAGCGGGGCGCGGAGGCGCGCCGATTACAGTGGGCGATGTAGCGAATGTGCAGATCGGGCCGCAGCAGAGGCGCGGCATCTCCGATTTGGACGGAAAGGGCGAGGTCGTGACCGGGTGGGTGGTGATGCGCTTCGGGGAAAATCCGCTGGCTGTGATAGAGCGCGTCAAGGCGAGGATGGCCGAGCTCGAGCCCGCTCTCCCGGCGGGTGTGCGATTCGCCGAAGGGTACGATCGCTCGAGCCTGATACACCGAGCCGTTGAGACCCTGAGAGGGAAACTGCTCGAGGAGTCGATAATTGTTGCGATAGTCGCCGTGGTGTTCCTGCTGCACGCATCGAGTGCACTGGTGGCGATTCTCACGCTTCCAATTGGAATTCTCATGGCGCTGCTCGTGATGCGCATGCTCGGTCTGAGCGCGAACATCATGTCGTTAGGCGGAATTGCGATTGCGATCGGGGCAATGATCGACGCTGCGATCGTGATGGTGGAGAATCTTCACAAGCACATCGAGCGCAACGAGCGTGATGGTACCGGGCTGCCGCATATACGGCTGGTAACTGACGCCGCGAAGGAAGTAGGGCCCGCGCTCTTCACCTCACTTCTGATAATCACCGTTTCGTTCCTTCCGGTATTCGCTCTCGAAGCGCAGGAAGGGCGGCTGTTCAAGCCCCTTGCCTGGACAAAGACATTGTCGATGGCGGCCGCATCGCTTCTTTCGATCACGCTCGTGCCTGTGATGATGCGGCTGTTCATTAGAGAAGGGATAAAGCCTGAGGCAGCCAATCCCGTGAACCGGTTTCTGGTCTGGATTTACAGGCCGGTCATTTCCTTCGTCCTGCGGAATCGCTGGCCAACGATTTTCGCCGCCGTGGTCGTGCTGGCAGTGACGGTTTTCCCATGGTCCAGACTCGGCAGCGAGTTCATGCCACCCCTGAATGAAGGGAGCATCATGGATATGCCGTCGCTTTTTCCGGGCGTCGGCAGCGCGCAGGCAAAGACGATTCTCCAGCAGCGTGATGCAGCTCTTGCCAGGATTCCCGAAGTGCAGTCGGTGCTGGGAAAGGTGGGACGCGCCGAAACCGCAACCGACATGGCGCCGATGTCGATGATCGAGACAATCGCGATTCTCAAGGACCGAAAGGAATGGCGGCCGGGGGTTACCTACGACTCTTTGGTGAAGGAAGTCAACGCGACGGTGCGCACGCCGGGCGTGGGCAACATGTGGTCGATGCCCATCAAGAATCGCCTGGACATGCTGACGACCGGCATCAAGACACCTGTGGGAATCAAGATCTTCGGTCCCGACCTTGGCGAGCTCGACAGGATCGGGCGCCAGATCGAGCAGGTGTTGCCGCAGGTCAGGGGGACGAACACCGTGTTCGCCGAGCGAGCGGTTGGCGGGCGCTATCTCGACATCACTGTCGATCGCGCCGCAGCGGCTCGTTATGGAATGACCGGTGACGACGTGCAGAGTGCCGTAAGTATGGCGATCGGTGGGGCCGAGGCCGGCGATGTCATCGAGGGACGCGAGCGGTACAGCGTGCTCGTGCGGTATCCGAGACAGTTGCGGGACAACCCTGATGAGATTGGAAATACGCTGGTGGCAACTCCGGGCGGCGCGCAGGTCCCGCTTCGCGAGCTCGCAATGATCGGCGTAACGCGAGGCTCGACGCTGATCAAGTCCGAGGACGCGTATCTCAACAATGTTGTTTATGTCGATGTCATCGGTCGCGATATCGGCAGCTACGTCGGCGAAGCGAAGCGGCTGCTTGCCGGGAGCCTCAAAATGCCGCCCGGCTATCGCCTCGAGTGGTCCGGTCAGTTCGAGAGCCTCCAACGGGCGAAGGCGAGACTCACGATCATCGTGCCGGCCACGCTCGCTCTGATTTTTCTGCTGCTGTTTCTCAATTTCAGGAGCGTCACCGAGAGCGCGATCGTGATGCTGTCGCTGCCGTTCTCACTTGTCGGCGGCGTATGGTTGATGTGGATGATGGGCTACAACATGAGCGTCGCTGTTGCGATTGGTTTTATTGCTCTTGCCGGAGTTGCGGCCGAAACCGGCGTGATCATGCTCATCTATCTCGACCATGCGTTCAGGGACCGCGTTCGCGACGGGTCTATGAACAGTGTCGCCGACGTCGATGCTGCGGTTCAGCACGGCGCCGTGGAGAGAGTGAGGCCGAAGATCATGACTGTAACTGCGATCATGGCGGGTCTCATTCCGATTCTCTGGAGTCAGGGAACCGGCGCCGACATGATGAAGCGCATCGCCGCGCCGATGGTCGGCGGAATGGTGACCAGCACAATTCTCACGCTTGTTGTGATTCCGGCGATTTACTCGCTCTGGAAGGAACGCGAAATGGCCAGGAATGCGGCACCGGGGCGAGCGCCGCTCCGGGTTGCCGAGCCTGTCGTAGGCACATGAGGAGGGCGAGCCGAATGTCGATATTTGCGCGCACCTATGACTTGTCGATGACGTTCGTCGAGCGATGGAAGCTTGGCGAGCTGCGGAAGAGCGTTGGCTCGCGGCCGCCAAAGCGAAGGGAAAGCTTCCAAAGCTTGATGGTTCATTATGGCACGCCTACAGAAGGGCTTGGGCCACGAGCAGAAAGAATCTGCCTGTCGTCAATGTCGCGGCAGCGGGTGGATTGGAGTGACATCGTGCTCAGCGTGTTGACAGCCAATCGGAAAGCAGCATAATAGTCAACTTGTCATTAGAGCTTTGGAGTTCAGCTGTGCACCTACGACTCGGTTATGCGGTTTTTGCCCTTGCCCTTGCCCTCTGTGCGCCCCTCGCAGGTGCGCACGAAACCGCAGTCGAACGCATCGCCGCCAACGACAACCGTGCGCCCGCCGGAACGCTCAACAACGGCGTCCTCGACCTTAAACTCGAGATCCGGAACGGACTCTGGTTCCCTGAGGCAGATGACGGGGCGAGCGTCACCATTCAGGCGTTCGCCGAAGCCGGCCGCGCGTTATCCACACCCGGGCCACTCATTCGCGTGCCGGAAGGAACGGAGATCCGCCTCACGCTTCGCAACACACTCGGTGATTCCGCAGTGCGCGTTTACGGGCTCGGCACTCGCCCTTCCCTCGACGACCAGGGAATTCTCGTGCCGGCCGGAGAATCGAAATCGGTCAGGTTCATCGCGGGCACGCCAGGCACCTATTACTACTGGGGCACCAGCACGAACAAACCGCTCGGCCAGCGAGTGGCGGTGGAGAGCCAGCTCTCCGGCGCCTTCATTATAGATCGGCGCTCGGCGGCCAACAGTCCCTCGGACCGGGTGTTCGTACTCGGTCTCTGGGAGGAGGAGGCCTCGACAATCAACGGCATCAAGGAGCCAGGACGCGAAGTGCTGGTGATCAACGGCAAATCGTGGCCCCACACGGAGCGCTTTAGCTTCACGGTTGGCGACACGGTTCGCTGGCGCTGGGTGAACCCCACGAGCTCGACTCACCCGATGCACCTTCACGGCTTCTACTACTCCGTGAACAGCCGCGGGAGCGAATACGCCGATACGACCTACGCACGAGCGGAGCGACGGCTCGTCAACACGGAGTTGATGCGCATCGGCAGCACGATGAACGTCTCCTGGGTTCCGCGGAAACCCGGCAACTGGGTCTTTCACTGTCACTTCGCCGGCCATGTGTCGCATCTGAGATCGCTCGTGCGAGAAATGGATCCGGCGACGACCTCCGGCGGTACCGATCACGCCCACATGAAGCCACACTCGATGGCGGGCCTCGTGCTCGGCTTGACTGTCCTTCCTCGCCCGGGAGATCAGTACTCCCGCTCAACGGAGGAGCCGCGAAGGATGCGCCTTCTTCTTCAATCATCGCCGAAAAAATTCGGAGACAAGCCTGCGATCGGATTCGTTCTTCAGGATGGAGTGACTGAACCGAAGCGTGATTCGGTGTCCATGCCTGGTCCAACACTTTTTCTGAAGAGAGGCCAGCCGGTCCGCATCACGGTCGTGAATCATCTTGCCGAGCAGAGCGCGGTACACTGGCATGGCATAGAGCTCGAGAGCTTTCCCGACGGAGTTCCAAACTGGAGCGGAATGACAGGCAAGCTGATGGCACCCATCGCGCCCGCCGATTCGTTCATTGCTGAGTTCACTTCGCCCAGATCGGGAACCTTCATCTACCACTCCCATCTGAATGAGGAAACGCAGATAAACTCCGGGATGTACGGAGCGCTCATCGTTATGGACGATCCCACACTCTACGATCCCGGTACGGATAAGGTGATTCTGGTTGGCGGGGGCGGTCCCGAGCCCGAACCCGGAGGAGATACGCAGGGATTTGTGAATGGGAGCCGTGACCCCGCGCCGCTCAGGCTCGAGACGGGAACGAGGTACCGGCTGCGCCTGATAAACATTCATCCTGAATGGCGAGTGGAGTTTACGCTTGGCACAGACACCACAGTCGCACAGTGGCGGCCGGTGGCCAAGGATGGCGCGGACCTTCCGCCTGCTCAGAGAACTACCCGGGCGGCCTACCTTCTGACTGGACCGGGGGAAACTGCAGACTTCGAATTCACTCCTACCGTCGCCGGCAACATGCAACTTCAGGTGAAGACCAGACTCCCGGGGTGGACCGTGCCGGTGGACGTGATAGTGCGGAATCCGAAGCGAGCGGCCAGCAACAGGAAATAATAAGCTGTCAGTGGCTGCGCCTGCTTCGACGTCTCCATCACACCGTCTAATGCGCAAGCCGTCGCCAAGGCGAAGCTGATGGAGAAGCGGTCGTTCACTTTGCCATGACCATTCCAGCCGGCCTCGCGGCGGGAGCCGGAAAGGATCACGCCGACTTTCAGGCCTTGCTGGCCTCTGGGACCTCGACGAGCTGACCCGTCTTCACGTCGTAAATGTATCCATGGACGGGAATATCCGATGGTACCAGAGGATGCGATCTGATGCGCTGCATGTCCGTGCGGACGCTGTCGACCTGATCGCCGATGGTAAGCCAGTCGACGAACTCCGCCTCCTTTGAGCCCTGTCCCTTGCCGGTGTCGTGCCATCCGCTTGCGTCGACCGTCGCAGTCTTCAGACTATCGCTCAGCAGTCCGCGCATGACCTCGTCGGTGAAAGTCTCCATTCCGCAATTGGTATGGTGAATCACGAACCACTCACGCGTTCCCAGGAGCTTGTAGGAAATCACCAGTGATCGGATCGCATCATCACTCGCCCGGCCGCCCGCGTTGCGTATCACGTGAGCGTCGCCTTCCGACAGCCCGGCGTATTTCGCCGGGTCGAGTCGCGCGTCCATGCAGGTAAGGATGGCAAAATGTCTTCCCGGCGGCATGGGAAGGTTGCCCTTGTCGCCAAAGGTTGCGGCATATGCCTTGTTCGCGGCGAGCACTTCATCCAGGATCCCGCTCATAACAGCTACCTCTCGAGCGATCATGACCTACGAGACCAGGTAGGCGACGTTCCAGAAAAACCTTGTCGGCACTGGTGAGAACGAGAAATACTAATCAACCGTACGTGAGCCTCGCGCAAAACTCAAGCTCTGATGATCGGGCGCAAGCGAATACGCGGCGCGTGGCACGCTCCACGACCGCTGACTCGGTTCTGGCGGGTCACCATCGTCGTATCGCTATCGCAACCACGCTGCGCTGTCGCATATTCTGACACCGCAGGTTTCGAACTTCATGCCGTTGAGAGAGAGAGAGAGGAGAAAAACGAGTGCCCATACCCACCGAGAACGTCGGATCGCTCCCGAGACCGACCACACTGCAGGCGGCGATCGCCGACTATGACGCCGGAAAAATCACCCGCGAGGCGTTGACGCGCGAACAGGATGCCGCGGCGCGTGATTCCGTGGAGCGCATGGAGGCGACGGGAGCGCCGATCGTGTCGGATGGCGAGCAGCGGGTGTCGAGCTTCGCGACGTATCCGCTCGCGGATACG
>JBDSVO010000329.1:0-9289 GCA_039927215.1 Gemmatimonadaceae bacterium | reverse complement strand
CCGAATGCGTAAATGTCCGCGCGATAATCCGTATTCGGATCAGCCGTTGCCTGCTCGGGTGCCATGTATGCTGGTGTGCCGAGTGCGACGCCGAGCGATGTAAGGCTCGAGCCTTCTGTTCCACTCGATGCACTCACCGCTTTCGCGACGCCAAAGTCGGTGACCATCGCCGAGCCACCGGAAATGAGAATATTCTCCGGCTTGATGTCGCGATGAACAACGTGATTCTCGTGCGCATAGGCGAGTGCCGAAGCAATCTCGCGAAGCACTCGAATCGCCTCCGACATCGGCAGCTCTCCGCCATGACTGAGTCGCTGACGCAATGATTCGCCTTTCACAAACGGCATCGTGAAGTACGGCAGACCGCCCGTTTCGCCGGCAGATAGCAGCTGCACGATGTGGGGGTGCTGAAGCTGAGCCGCGAGCTGAATCTCGCGCCGGAATCGATCGATGCTCACCGCCGCTGCCATCTCGTGCGGCAGAACCTTCACGACGACCTTTCTGCCGAGCGACGTCTCATGCGCGACGAACACGCGCGACATGCCACCGCCGCCGAGCTCCTGCTCGAGAACGTAGCTGTCGCCCAGCGTGGCTTGCAGTTGGTCGCGCAGCTCGGCCATTGGTTCCGTCTATTCCCGGGGAGAATGTGACGCTAATCTAGGCACTTTGACCACGTGCCGGATCACGTCAGCTCTTTTCAGTCGCGGGTAGTGGGTGAGACCAGAGATGTAGATTCGCAAGCCGGACGACGGCGCCCTTTGCGTGAGTCGCAATCCGTCTTCATGATACTGCGTGTCGCAAACATCGGAGGCGGCTATGCGCTCGAACCGGTTTCTGTTTCTCATATCATTCGTCGCGGCCTGTGCCACGGCCCCGCACCAACCGCTGGACCTCGCGAACGCGACTGTCGTTGACCTGAGTTACTCGTTCGACTCGACAACGCTTTACTGGCCGAATTCGCCAAGCGGGTTCGTGCTGAAGGAGTTGTCGCGTGGGCCGACTCCGGGCGGTTTTTTCTATTCCGCCAATCTCTTCACCGCGCCTGAGCACGGTGGCACTCACCTCGACGCGCCGATCCATTTCTTCGAGAAGGGACTCACAGTCGACCGCATTCCCGTGGGCCAGCTCGTCGCGCCGGCGGTCGTGATCGACATCACTTCACGCGCTGCATCCAACGCTGATTATCGGCTGACCGTGGACGATCTTCGTGCCTGGGAATCCGCAAACGGAACGGTTCCATCGGGCGCGATCGTTCTGCTCCGCACGGGGTGGGGAAAACGATACGGCAACCGAAAAGCATACTTCGGCGACGACGCCCCGGGGGCGACGGACAAGCTTCACTTTCCTTCCTACGGAGCCGACGCGGTTCGCATCCTCGTCAACGAGCGGCATGTCGGGGCGATTGGCGTCGACACGCCGAGTATCGACTACGGGCAGTCGAGTGACTTCATCGTCCACCAGATCACGGCCGCAGGCGGAGTGCCCGGGCTCGAGAATGTCGCGAATCTCGACGCGGTACCGGTGCGCGGAGCGTGGGTGGTTGCGCTGCCGATGAAAATCGGGGGAGGCTCGGGCGGACCGCTGAGGATTATTGCGCTGCTACCACCGTCCAGCACCAACCGGTGACGGGAGACGGCTTGCGGGCGACTGCTCGCGGGCAACGGCCAACGGGTACGGGTACGGGTACGGGTAACCGTTAACCGGTTCTAGTGGCATGTGTCACTTCCAGAATCAACATCAGCTCCTGCCGTGACCGGAACGAACTCCCACTGGTAACCCTGCGCCTCGAGCTCCAGCCGTAGAACGCCGTACCCCCCAGCGTACCGCCTTTCACTGTTGGGGCGCACGAATATCGTCGGAGTAAGCGACCGCCCTCCGGTCCCGACAACGAACTCGCGTATTCCACGAGCGGCATCAGCAACGCCGTCGGCAGTCTGTGGACCGAAGCGCTCGTAATTATGGTCGTGCCCGGAAATGACGACATCGGCATTCAAGTCGTAGAGCGCGCGCACGATGTCACGCATGAACGCGTTATTGCCGTGAAGTCCTGAGCTGAATACGGGATGATGCCAGTAGGCCAGCGTGCACCGCGCGTTGGTCGCGGCGAGATCCTGGCGGAGCCATTGCTCCTGAGGAGAACCGGCACTCGCGTCGACGTTGCTGTTGAGCGACACGATGTGCCACGCGCCGAGGTCGAAGGAATAGTACCCTCTGCCGGCGGGACCGGCGTTCATGCCGAAGTACGCAAAGTAGGGAGCGGCGTTCGGAGTTGCGTACTCGTGATTCCCGGGCGCGGGTCGCGTGCGGGCGCGGTGACGGCCCCATGAAGGATCGTAGCAATTGGCGAATTCGGCGGTGGTCCCGGATTCGTATGCGATGTCGCCGGCCAGGATGATCGTTCCGGGAATTCCGTCGACGAGCGCTGCCGTCGCTTCATCACCCTGCGAGCTGCAGGCGGCAACATCACCGACGGCAATGAGAGTTTGCCGGTCGACGGGCGCAGGATTGTCGGTGGGCCCGCCTCCGGAACAGCCGGTGAGCATGACGGCGGCTGCGATCAACGAAAGAAAAAGTGTCGGCTTCCGCATTTGCGATGCAGCGCTCAATGAGCTAGCTCAGCTCCGGAGAGCGAGTCGCACAAATGCGCCGCGAGGCGAGCCGCGTGAACGCGGAGCTCCGGAACCGCGGTGGCCTCCCAATACTGTGCCTTGAGTAACGGGCCGACGTAATAAATCACACCCGACGCATTCCCATCGTCGCCGATAAGTGCGCCATCCTCCGATACGCGAAGGCCAAGGCCGAGTGCGTCGGTGGTGAGCGCTCCACGGTCGATGAGCTTGTTGACGAGAAGCTCACCCGCCGCAACGAGATTGCTCGCGGGACCGGTGCAGTTTATCACGCGAGTGAATTCGCGCTCGACAGTCGATGCCGCTCCTCTCGGCCGCCACGTAACTCTCACGCCGGACCCGGATTCTTCGAACGAGATTATCCGGCCTGCCGCAACGACTAGTCTTCCTTCGGCAATCAGCTGCGCCGCGATCGACGCCGGCCCCGGTGCGGCGCGATGCCGGTGCGCATCCCAGAACGGCAGGAGATGTCTCACGAAGCGTGCGCGCTCCGTATCACTCAGCGCCTTCCAGAGTGCAGGCGTGGTGGGTCGAAACGAAGCGATGACATCCCTCCAGTCTCCCCCACGTGCAGCATGACTGTCGATTTCCGAACGCACCGCGCGCAGGTAGGCAAGAACTGTCGGCGGAGCGACGTCGAGGTCGTGTGGAAGATTCTCATACGTCGGGGCGTCGCGATTAAGCCGATGTGGTTGAGCCATCAGTCCCCTGCGCGAGATGGCGTGTATCGGTTTACGGAGGCGCTCGCTCAGATCGAGTGCTATGTCGTACATCGTCAACCCGGTACCGATGAGAAGGACTGAATCATCGGGGCCAATCGACTCGAGGGCGGCCTGAGCCCATGGATCGCGAACATACCGTTTGCTCGAGAAGAATCGCTGATCGCGAACCGGCGGATCAGCCGGCGCGAAATTGCCGAGCGCGAGGACGACGCGGTGAGCGTGGACCTGGCGGCTGTCGGTGAGTGTGAGAGACACCGAAGACGCGTCGTCGGACACATCGATGTCGGCGACATGGCCGACAATTCGCTCGAGCGTCGCACCCTCCGATGCTGTTGCTTCTGCCTCCGTCAGGATGTGATCGAGGTACTCGCCATAGACGGAGCGCGGCACGAATGTCCCGCCGCCGACTGTCTCATCCCGCTCGCGGGCGAAGCGGAGAAAACTCTCTTCGTCGTCGGCAAACGCGCTCATGCGGCCGGCCGGGACGTTGAGTACGTGAGCGGGGGTGTCGGTTCCGTAAGCGACGCCCCGGGCCATCGTACCCGAGCGATTGATGAGCGCGACAGACACCCCGGCGCGAAGCAGGTGCGCCGCGGTTACGACTCCGCTGAAACCGGCGCCGATGATTGCGATCCGCCTCTTCTCAGTCATCCAATCGCAGCAGAGAGACGGGTCATCGAGCGTACGCAGTTTCGCGGTGCCTAACGCGACTAGCGGCGCGACGCCGGCCGGCGTGATGCCCGTGCAACCGATCGTTCGAGGATGTCATGAATCAGCGTTTGATACGGAACGTGTTTCCGCTCGGCCATCGACCGCAGCTCAGCGAGCAGGTTGGGGTTGATCCGTATCGCGATCGATTTCTTTACAGCGTCGCCGACTGGAGGCCGGCCGATAGGGCGCATTCGAGCGAGCTGCTCGTCAGTGAGCTCCGGAATATCGGAGTAATCAATCTCGCTGTCGGGCGGCTGTCGAGCGCTCACGCCTGTTCGCCGGCCGCGCACTGATGATGCGGATGGTTTCGATGCCATTTATCCTCCGGACCGTGTATGCGATGACAAGAACTCTGTTGCCGGTAGAGTAGCCCAGCAGAAGCCACCTGGGCTCGATCACGGAATGCGCCGTGTCTTCAGTGGTCTCCGAGTTGGGATCAGCGAAAACCGAGATCGCTTCCTCGAACGAGACGCCGTGCTTCGCGAGGTTGGCTGCGGCTTTGGCAGGGTTCCAGGTAACCATAGTTACGTATATACGTATTGTCAAGAGCTGCCGAAGCTCGTACCATGACCCTGACTCCCGGCGGGAGCGACATCCTTCGCCCGCGCTTGGAATCCCGACTACTTACCGCGGAGAACGCTGAGAACGCTGAGAACGCTGAGAAAAATTGGGGTGAAGCGTTCCGATCTGCCGTTCTGGTTTTAAACCTCTTCCGACTCTGCGTTCTCTGCTCTCTCTCAGTCCCACCATCCATGCATGAACCACTCATCACCCTCGGCCCCTCTGAAGATCCAGACGAGCGTCCCTTCCTCCGTCACGCAGCGGAAATACTCACGCGCGTAAGGCTCGTCCCAGCGATTCCCCGAGACGCGATCGGGGCCCGCCGCCGATTCGATCAACACCCACGCATCGGTATCGCGATACTTGATTGGCAGATCGTGGTCGCGACGCCTCGCGGTTTTCACCGAGATCGGCCGCGGCTCCTGCAACAGTTGCAGCGTGAAACTCGGCTCGGCGGGAGAGCCCGGGATGATATGCGTGCGCGCAGCGTGCGACGGCTCCTGAATCAGCCAGTTCGTGCGTCGCTCGAGCAGCGGATGACGCGTGTTGGATGGAACGACGATTACCGCCCCCTGATCATCGAGCAACTGAGCGACCGTCTCCTCCGTCGCGCGCGCCGTGGCGAACCCCCGGTCGAAGATGTCGCCCTGTCGCTCCACTTCACCGGTCACTGCCTCGACGCGAAGAGTGATGCCGGTGACGGCATCGGCCAGTTGCATCGTGTCGAGATGAGTACGGATGAGACGCATCCACGCCTTGCGGCTTGCCGTCGAGCGCGCGGGACGCACGAGATGCTCGTAGCTCGTTCTGTTGGCGAGTGAAAAAACGAGCGTCATCTCGCGCGCGCACTGGCCACGCGCGGTGAGCGCGGTGCAGACGTTGTCGACAAGTGCATTGATGACGAAGATCAGACGCTCGGGATCGGTGAGCGTGTAGTCGACCCAGTCGAGAGTGGCCTCGGGAAGCGACCTTGGCGACGACTTGAAAATCCTGCGCCGGTCGTCCGCCCGTGACAGCCGCCATAGCTCCACGCCTTCGGCGCCAAACCGCACTTCTACAGATTCACTGTCGAGGCACGCAAGGTCGGCGCATTTCTCGATGCCGACCCCATCGAAGAGGGACTGGATCTGAGGCGAAGGGGCGAGAACGGTGATGGGCTGGGGATCCAGAAACTCGCGCTCTTGCCCGGGAGCTACGATGGTGGTAGCGGAGGGGAGCTGAGTAATCTTCGCCGCGACTTGCGCCACAATTGGGATGCTGGATAGCCCAAGTTGCGCGTTGCTGACCTTATACTGTACTGATGCTGCTATTACTTGGCGCGAAATCTCCGGTATGGGAAGACTGCGAGCATCGGCCCAGATCAGCCGCCGCTCGACGTCCACTGAAAGTCGGGGAACGACCTTGAGGAGCGCCGGCACCAAGCCGGTCATCGACTCCGGAGTAAAGCTCGAGCTCCACAGGCAGACAAAGGTCATAAGGGGGAGCAATTATAGCCCAAACAAATACCGAAAACAAGAAGGTGGAGCTACTACCTCACCTATCACCGCTGGGCGGAACGCAGGCAGGTAATTGCCGCCTACCCAGAGTTCCCGGAATTCCTGCGGCGGAAAGCGCCGACTGGATCCGACGGAAGTCTTTCAGAGCGACTGGTACCGGGCATTACCGGGAGATGTTCGCGGACCAGCTCTGAATCCGTCGCTCATGTTGAGCTGTGACACGGTCGCTATTGATATGGAAAGCAGATGCGACAATCATACAGAAATAACATGACGAGATTCGGCAGCACACTTGAAATTGTCGGCAAGGCCTCGGTCGCAAGGATCGGCAAACTCGCGCTCCGCCGGTCAGTACTGTTGTTGTTCCTCACATCGACGCTTCCTGCCCAAACCAGGACCGTCGCCGAGCGACTCGGCTACCCCGCCAACGCGAAGCTGCTGATCATCCACGCGGACGACCTTGGCGTTGCCCACTCCGAAAATGTTGCGAGCTTCGACGCGCTCGACAAAGGCGCCGTGTCGTCCGCGAGCATCATGGTGCCGACACCGTGGATCACCGAAGTTGCCGCCTACGCCAGGGCGCATCCCAACGCCGACCTCGGCATACACCTGACGCTCACCAGCGAATGGCAGACGTATCGCTGGGGCAGCGTGGAGTCGAAGGACAAGGTTCCGAGCCTGCTCGATTCCGACGGCACATTTCCGAACGAGGATTCAATCGTCGCGAAGAGGGCCAAGCCGCTGGAAGTCGAACGTGAGCTTCGCGCGCAGATCGAGCGGGCAAAGGCACTGGGAATCCATCCCACACATGTCGACAGTCACATGGGCTCTCTGTTCACGACGCCCGAGCTCGTCGCAACGTACGTCAAGGTAGCGCACGAATATCGCCTTCCATTTCTCGCTGTCAAAGGCAGTCCACTCGCTTCCGCCCAGGTTGGGGTTTCAGCAAAGGACGTGATACTCGATGCAGTGATCGTCGCCAGCCCTGAGATTCCTCGCGACAAATGGAAAGAGTTTTACCTGAACGCGATTGCCAACCTCAAGCCGGGCGTGAGCGAGATCATCGTTCACCTCGGGTACGATGACGCCGAGCTACAGGCAGTGACGGTAAACCACGAGCCCTACGGCTCGGCCTGGCGCCGGCGCGACTACGACGTTGTGACGAGCCCTGAATTCAGGAAAGCGCTCAAGGACAACAACGTCGTGCTCGTCACATGGAAAGACCTGGCGAGAGCCGCGCAGCAGCCCTGAGTCAGGGAGCTCACTTTACATAATGGTGCCCGAATCCTATCGGGTACAACGGATGGCTCGTACGTAGGCGACGTCTCCGCCTCACGGACGGATCTCGCCCTGCGCGCGGGCACGCACGTCGAGCGAATCGTACAATGCCTGCCGCAGGTTTCGTTTCGCCACAAGCCGTGGACCGAGCTCCATGTAATGCTCGGTCGCTCGATCATATGCGGGCCACTGTGGCCACTTGCCTGTCGCGGGCGGCCCGTTGGGATTTCCAGACGTTGCGAACGCTACCCAGTAATCACTCATGGCATCCGCGAGCATTGCGTCGTACGACGTGTGACCCGCAGATGCCTGCAACGGCCGGCTGCGCCCGAACACGAAGGTGATCTCGGCGGAATGATAGGCACCCGCCGCGCGGTGCGCGCTGTCTTCTGCCACACGTGTGAATAGATAAAGCCACGCTGGCTTGCCACGCGACGCGTTGAGCCGCGCGGCGACCCGGCTGGGTGCGCCGTACACGTCCTGCGGCTCGTCACCATTGCTTCCAATGATGATAGGCACGGCGTTCGCCGCGCCGCTCACGATGGCGGAGTCAACGGGCTGCGGCAACACATTGCCTTCGATCGTTGGCCAGAGAATCCGCCGCTCTGCGTTTCCGGCAACGCGAGCCATTGCGGCGAGCAATGAATCCGCATTCAACGCGCGTAACCGGGCGACCGCGGCGGCATCACTGCCCGTGACGCCGAGCACGCTGGCGATTCGCACTCCGGTCGCCTCGGCGGAATCGCGCCGGGCAACCTGCGGACCTGTTGCGATTCCGCTCTCCATGATGCCACTGCTGAAAAGTCCTTTCGCGAGGGGTGAGCCTATCAGTGCACTCACACTGACTGACCCGGCAGATTCGCCGAAGATCGTGACGCGCGTCGGATCTCCACCAAAGCGCGCAATGTTGCGTTGCACCCACTGGAGCGCGGCGATCTGGTCGAGAAGACCGTAGTTGCCCGACCCGTGCCCCGGCGTCTCGCTCGAGAGCGCGGGGTGCGCGAGAAATCCAAACGGGCCGAGGCGGTAGTTGATGGTGACCACGACAGCGCCTTTACGCGCGAGCACGGAGGGGTTGTGTCGCTCCTCACCCCCGAAGCCGGCGAAGAATCCGCCGCCATGGATCCACACCATCACCGGGCGCCTGCCAGACAGGGATGGGGTCGTGACGTTTAGGTAGAGACAGTCCTCGGAGATTCCCGCCGCGAATGGATCGATGTCGCCATAAGGCTGGAGCTGCATGCAATTGTGCGCCAGCTGCTGCGCGGGTCGCACGTCCTTCCAGTTCGCGGCCGGCTGCGGCGCGCGCCAGCGAAGATTGCCTACGGGCGGCGCGGCGTACGGAATCCCGTTGAAAACGAATAGACCCGACGACTCCGTGCGACCGGCGAGTGCGCCGGCATCTACCACGACTCGTGGGATAGCGGGATTGGATGCAACGCTCGCCTGCTGCGCGTGACAGGCGATCAGAATGAAATTGACGGCCAGCGCAATTCCGGCCGCGGTGCCGCGTAGAGTCATAGGAAACATCCTGGTCAGGGCCCAAAGCGACGCTGCTAGTCACGTTCGTATAACGCCTGCAGCTGTGCTGCAAGCGAATCAAATAGTAGCGAGCCCAGCGAACAACACTAGATCGCGAAACGTCACGCACAAAAGGCTCGTAGGGGTGCGAACACCACCGCACCGGAGATTTATGCGCTTTGTCCTGGCCACATGGCTCATGTTTGCTGCGCCTGCTGCAGCAACCCCCCAACACTATGAAGTCGTTCGCTACACGCTGCCCGCTTTCGATTCCGCTCGTGTACCGGCCGGGCACACCTACACCCGCCGCGAATACGAATCGTGGCAACGGGGCGACTCGACCCGTCTCGAAGTCCTGACCTATGCGAGCGAC
>JBDSVO010000328.1:0-11310 GCA_039927215.1 Gemmatimonadaceae bacterium | reverse complement strand
CTGCTCCGCGTCGGCGTCCTGATCCTGCCAGGTCTCAAACAACCGCGCGATCGCGCCAGGATTCACATTCGCCGTCGCGCTGATGCAACCCGAGCCGCCGTTACGCATTCCCTGCAGCAAAAAAGTTTCGGCCCCGGGGAAAACATCGAAGCCGTCGGCTGCGAAATTGTCGATATACGCTTTAGTGTTGCTCCAGTCGCCCGAGGAATCCTTTGCGCCGGCAACAACGCCGGGATACGCGCGGAGCAGGCGCTCGATCAAGGCAACCGTGATCGGAACCTGAGAGACCGGCGGAATGTTGTAGAGATAAATCCTCAGCCGACTGTCCGCGACGCGCTCGATGACCTCGGCAAAACTTCTGAAGAGTCCCTCGTCGCTCACGCCCTTGTAATAGAAGGGAGGAAGCATCAACACTCCCGCGCACCCGAGCTTCGTCGCGTGCGCCGTAAGCCGAACCGAATCAGTCAGCGCGCTGCAACCCGTGCCGGGCATCATGCGCATAGGGTCGACATTGCTGCTGGCGATCTCGTCCAGCAGATCGATCTTCTCCTCGACCGCCATCGAATTCGCTTCGGAGTTGGTCCCGAACACAGCGAGTCCGACGTTCTGGGAGAGAAGCCAGCGACAGTGGGCGACCAGCCGGCTCGCGTCGGGAGACAGGTCCGCCTTGAAGGGCGTGACGACGGGCGCCAGGACGCCGGTGATGCGCTTTGTCGTGTTTACACTCGGGTGCAAGCGGTGATCTGAAACCTTGCGAGCGTGGAAGAAGATGGTCTGATTGCTTGCGGTGTCAATTTCCGATACGAATCGCGCGATCGACGCGGTGTGGAGGATCGAATCAGCTAAGCTGATCGCGGGTCTGACGCGGATCGTGCGCGATGTGGGACTCGCTGAGGATCTCGCGCAGGACGCTCTCCTGGTTGCGCTGGAAAAATGGCCCGCCTCCGGTGTGCCGGATAATCCCGGCGCCTGGCTCATGGCAACCGCGAAGCATCGCGCGATAGATGCGATGCGCCGCGACAAGCTGCTCGACCGGAAGCACGAACAGCTGGGACACGAGCTCGAAACCGAGCAGGAGCGCGCTATTCCGGACCTCGATGCAGCGATCGACGACAATGTCGGCGACGATCTGCTCCGGCTGGTGTTCATCTCCTGCCATCCGGTTCTTTCGACGGAAGCGCGAGTTGCGCTCACGCTCCGTTTGCTTGGCGGGCTCACGACCGACGAGATCGCGCGCGCGTTTCTCGTTCCCGAGCCGACGATTGCGCAGCGTATAGTGCGCGCAAAGCGGACGCTATCCGATGCGCATGTTCCATTCGAGGTTCCGCGCGGAGACGATCTCGAATCGCGCGTATCGTCGGTGCTCGAAGTGATCTACCTCATCTTCAACGAGGGCTACGCGGCCACTGCCGGCGACGACTGGATGCGACCCGCACTTTGCGAGGACGCATTGCGACTCGGACGAATCATGGCCGAGCTGTCGCCGAATGAGCCGGAAGTTCATGGACTTGTTGCATTGATGGAGATCCAGTCCTCCCGCGCCCGCGCGCGAATCGGACCGAAGGGCGAGCCAATACTTCTGCTCGATCAGAATCGAGCGCGCTGGGACCACATGCTGATAAGACGCGGGCTCGCCGCACTCGATCGCGCCGGGCGGCTCAGTCCGATTCGTGGCCAATACGTTCTGCAGGCGGCGATTGCTGCCTGCCATGGCCGGGCACGAACCGGCGACGAGACAGACTGGGAACGAATCGCGGAGTTGTACGGCGAGCTCGCTCGGTTGATGCCTTCACCGGTGGTCGAGCTGAATCGCGCAGTCGCAGTGGCGATGGCGTACGGGCCTGCCATTGGGCTGCAGCTTGCCGATGCATTAAAAGACGAGCCCTCGCTGAAGAATTACCACCTGCTGCCGAGCGTGCGCGGAGACTTGCTCGCGAAGCTGGGTCGCAACGACGAAGCGCGCGTCGAATTCGAGCGCGCTGCGTCGCTCACGCGCAATGCCCGGGAGCGAGAGGTCCTTCTCGGCCGCGCTGCGGGTTGCGAAACCGTTTCGAGCGCCGGCGTCTCAAAAACCAGTCGATAATGAAAACCTGAGAGACCGCGGCGCTCCAGGGCTGATGTTGTTGTTGTTGTTCGCAGTCGGGTAATAGCGGGCGTCGAAAAGATTCTCGGCGTTGATCTGCGCGCGCATGTTTCGACTCAGCCTGTAGTACACTGCAGCATCGACCTTCGTGAATCCGGGCAGCGTCACAGTGTTGTCGATGGCGGCGTAGGATTTCGTCTGATGAATCACGCCTGCGCCGATTGCCCAGCGATCCGTCAGTGTGGCGCGATTCCAGATCGAGGCCGCGCTCTGTGGGACGAGTGGCACGCTCGCGCCGGCCTTCGCCGCCGTGGTGGCGCTCGAGATGAAAGCGTCCAGATATGAATACCCGGCGATCAACGACCACGATGCAGAGATGTCTCCGCGAAAGTCGAGCTCGAACCCGTTCGTTCGCTGTCTGCCGGTCTGGAGAATTCGGGCCGGATTCGTCGGGTCATTGGCGCGAGTGTTGTCACGGTCGAGGCGGTACGCGGCTGCCGACAACGCCAATGCGTCGCTGAGGTCCCACTTCACTCCGAGCTCGTGATTTCTGAAGCGCTCCGGCTCGAGGGCACGAGTGACTTCCGTGAGCGCCGAAAACTGGTCGCCTGAGCTGGGGAGGTACGATACGCTCGTGGATCCATACACAGAAACGGGCGCGCGAGGTTTGTATATAACCCCCACTCTCGGGGAGATCATCCCGTCTCGTCGATCGAGTAACGTGCCGTCTCGATTGTTCCGGAAATCGATGTCGAACGTCTCGTATCTGACACCGGCTACGATCTGCCAGCGCTTCGAGAGACTAACCTGATCCTGCGCGTACATGGAGAGAACCGAATTGCTGGTGTGGTTGTCTGCGTCGGTCGTGTTCTGGCGGAACTCCAGCGGCGCAGAAATTGTCGGATTAGCAACCGGAGCGGACAGCGCTGTTGCAGTCCCGTTGAAGAAACCTGTGCGCCGGAAATTGTCTGTGCTTTGCTGTCCGGCTTCGGCGCCGAGGACAATCGTGTGGAGGACGGCGCCCGTTGACATCGGCACCATGGCGTCGGCCTGCGTGAAGAAATTGGCTCTCGATGTGGCGTTGTCGTAGGCGGAGATGCTGACTTCGCCGCCGGACGAATCGAGTGCGCCCGGGAAAACATTGCGATAGAACTTGTCGTACGCGGCGAATCGAGTACGACTTGTGAGCGTCGCCCTTGAAGTCAATCGGTGCGTGAGCGTCGCCGTTGCGGCGTTCACTCGCGCATCCGAGTGACTTGCGTGCGCGTTGCCGAAAAACGTCGAAGCGGGCGTTTCGAATGGCCGGCCCTGGAACGATGGGATCCCCCGATCGGCCGTGCGATGATCCTGGAAATGCTCGTAACCCACTGACAGACTCGTCTTCGCTCCGCTCAGGTTGATGAGCGGATTCACTCCGTAGCGCTCGAGCTTGACGCCGCTCCGGAAAGACCGCGACGACTGAAACATTCCAGCCAGCCGCGCAGCAGCAGAAGTGGACAGTGGCCCTCCGACGTCGATCGACGTGCGGGCGTGATGGAACGCTCCGACCTCGGCGCTAAAGTCCCTGACTTGATTGAAGTCGGCCCGTTTCATCACGCGATTGATGACGCCGCCTGCGCCCCCGCGCCCAAAGATCATTGCGTTGGGCCCCTTGAGCGCTTCGATGCCTTCGACGTTATACAGGTCGCGGAAGTACTGCACATCGTCGCGCACGCCATCGACGTAAAAATCGGCGGTCGAGCTGTTTCCGCGGAGTACCATATGGTCTCGGTTACCTTCGCCCTGACCTGCGCTGATTCCGGGGATATAGCGTACGACGTCGGAGATGCTCTGCATGCTGCGATCGCGCATAATCTCGCTCGACACGACCGATATGGATTGCGGAACGTCGCGCAGAAGTGTCAGCGACTTCAATCCGGACGAGTTTAGTGTGCGGGAGTAGCGTGACTTTTTTGTCGCCCGCACCGCGATTAGCTCGAGCTCCTGAGCCTTCGCACTGTCGGTCGAAATCGGGTTCGAAGAAACCACGCTATCCAAGGGCAGTTTGGGCGCGTCCTGGCTGGTGGCGACGGTGGAGACAGCGAGGAGGGAGCAAGCAAATATCGCGGCGATTCTCATTCTTTGGGTTCCAAAGGTGAATCCCGACCACCATACTCGGGATTCGCGCAACGTAAGCCGCAGCATGGGGTTGGTCAACCACGCGGACTCGTCCTCTCGACAAAGTCGGAGAGAGAGAGTCGGGAGAACTCTGCCTTGCGTTACAGGTGCCCCCGTTGTATTTTACCATATGGTTAAATACATGGGACGCTCAGAGCTGCTCGACCTCGCTTTCGGCGCTCTTGCTGATCCGACCCGGCGTGCAATTCTTTCGCGACTCGCCTCTGGCGAAGCATCCGTATCCGATCTTGCAAAACCGTTCGAGATGACGCTCCCGGCGGTCTCGAAGCATCTCAAGGTGCTCCAGCGCGCGGGGCTCGTCACACAGAGCCGTGAGGCGCAGTGGCGTCCGTGCAGGCTCGAGGCTGCCCCGCTGAAAGAGGTCGCCGACTGGGTGGAGCGTTACCGGGTCTACTGGGAGCAGAGCTTCGACAGCCTCGAGGACTACCTGCTGATGGTCCAATCAAAGGAGAAGAAACGTGCCCGAAAGAAACAGTGACACCATGACAGCGAAGCAGAGCGAGCTTGTAATCACCCGCGTGCTCGATGCGCCGCGCGGTCTCGTGTGGAAAGCGTGGACAGAGCCCGAGCGCATCAAACAATGGTCCGCTCCAAAGGGCTTCACGATTCCGGTCGCAGAAGGCGAGCTGCGTCCCGGTGGCGCGTGGAAGTCATGCATGAGAAAGCCTGATGGGACCGATCTGTGGCTTGGGGGTGTCTATCGCGAGATCAATGAGCCGAACCGGCTCGTGTTCACGCACGCGTGGCTGGATGAGAACGGAAAGCCGGGCCCCGAAACACTCGTGACGGTGACCCTTGTCGAGCGTGCCGGCAAAACCGAGATGGAGTTCCGTCAGTCAGGATTCGATTCGATCGAGTCGCGCGACGGTCACGCTGGCGGGTGGAACGAGTGCTTCGATCGCCTCGAGGAGCTCCTCTCCAAAGCGTAAAGTCGCTGCAAATCGATGGCGTCGCTTGGTAGCTTGAGAGCGACGCTCATGAAGAACAACGGACAGGACGACGAGTCAGACCTCGACGCGGATTTTCCTCTCGGAGACGGTACCGCGGAAACGACGGCCGACGTCGTCTGTCCGTACTGCGGAGAGACAGTGACCATCGCTGTCGATCCGGGCGGCGGTCCAGTCCAGGAGTACGTCGAGGATTGTGAGGTGTGCTGCAATCCCTGGGACGTGAGAGTGCGCTTCCTCGATGGAGTGCCGGAGGTTCTGATTGCGCCGTTGGACGAGTAACGAACGCTAGCGGCGCGAATAGTGCCGCCATTTTCCTTTACATCCCCATACCGGCGAGGACTGGGCGTGGTGCTACGTTGACGAGCTGTTTCTCGAGCCAGCCCCAATACCGGCGTAACAGACCCCGGTCCCCGCTGTCGCAGCCCCCCTGCCTGTCGTTCGTCGCCCCACACCACAACTGACGCGTAGCTCGCCTTGCCTTTGTACTTCGAGTCTCGGAGCAACAAACCGAACTCCGCCACCGCCGATGCAAATGCGAAGTCAGAGCTGGCAGATGCAATTGCGTCGGGCACGGGGGTCCGATTTCCCCGGGGTTCAGGTCGCCGTGGTTTCAGCAGGCGAGACTGCGCGGTCGCTCATCAGGCGTGCGATCCATTTCGACTCCTCGAAGCTCTCGAGGAGAAATTTGACGCCTATCGAGAGTGGAACGGCGACCAGCGCGCCCAGCGGGCCGAGCAGCCACGCCCAGAAGATGAGCGACAGCACGACGACGAGAGGCGAAAGCCCGATCGTCTCACCTACGAACTTCGGCTTGATGACATTATCGCTGACAAAATTGATGACTATGTAGCCGCCGAGCACGATTGCCGCGCGCGTGAAGCCGAACTCGATCAGCGCCAGCAGCGCTGGCGGAACAAGCGCGATGATAAACCCGATGTTGGGAACAAAGCTCAGGAGAAACGAGAGCACGCCCCAGAGGAAGGCAAAATCGACTCCGAGCGACAGTAGAAGAATCGTGTTCAGTATTGCCGCGCCCAGCCCAAAAAGGGCGTTGATCACGACGTAGCTCTCGATGCACTCGCCGAGACCCTTGAAGCTCTCGAGTGCCGACGGATTGGAAGTGAATGCGGAGCGAAGCTTCGCGGGGAAGTTGATCGCCTCGAGCATCATGAACGCCATCAGAAGCACGAGCACCACCAGGTCGCCGGCTGTCTGCGTGAGCTGGCGAATGAATCGCAGTGCGTATCCAACGAGACTCGCCGGCTTTACTGCGTCGCTCGACAGAAGTCCCGAGGTGTCTATCGGCAGCACGCGCAATTTCTCTGTCACCATCGCCTGCAAGGCGGCGATTCTAGGCTGATATGACGGCAGTTTGTCCTGAAGCTGCGCCACGGAGACCCAGACGAGCGCCACAACCAGGCCTACCACCGCAACTCCGACAACTATGCCAGCCAGTGCAGCGACCGTTGCATTGACTCCCCGTTTGCGCAGCCACTCTGCGCCCGGGTTCCATGCAATTGTGATGACGAGAGCGACGAATATGGGCCCGAGAATCGGCCCCGCGACGCGCATTCCGGCGAGAATGGCGACTGCCGCGGCCGTAATGACCAGCATCCGTCCAATCGGGGAGAAGCCGCCGCGTTCAGGCATCGCGGGGAAAGTAGTCCCGCGAAGGTGGACTGTCACCCTCGACTAGGTTCGGTCCACATTCCAACTTATTCCTCATGAAGATTCTCTCGATGATTTGCGCGACTGTGTTGGTTGGCGGCATCGCGCGCAACACCGATTGCCAGCCTGCTCCCGCTGACAGCACACGCGTTTGGCGAGAGTCACTCCGCGCCGCTGACGCGAGTGCGAGCACTGCTGCGTTCAAGGCGGGTCTTCCCGGCGCGTTGTCTGCGGCGATGACCGACGATGCTGTATTACTCTGGGAGGCAGCGCCGATAGTGTCCGGGCGGGCGGGCGTTCAACAGCTGCTCGGGGCGCAGCCGAGTGTTCGTGTCAGTTGGCAGCCGTTTCGCGTTCTGGTTTCCAGCAACGGGAAGTTCGGGGTGACGTTCGGAGAAACATCGAGATACGGGGCAACGAGTGCTCCCGCGAGCAGTGGACGCTATATGACTGTCTGGCAACGCGGCTCGCCCGGTGCGTGGAAGATGGTCGCGCATCAACAAATCGGTCTGGTCTCTCCCGACAGCGTGAAAATTCCAAGTCCGCTCCCCGGGGAGATGAACTCGACGAAATCTCCACAAGACCCGTTTGCCGCGGCTGACATCGCATTCGCGCGAATGGCGATCGACAGCGGAGCGCCGGCAGCGTTCTACCATTACAGTGCGCCGGACGGAATGACTTTCGCCGGAACGGGAGAGCTCAACATTGGCCCCGACGCAATTCGTGCACGTTTGGCCGAGGGTGCGGCGGGGAAGGCGAAATGGGTCTGGCGGCCCGTGATTACCCTCGCGGCCGCGTCGGGCGACCTCGGCGTCACCATCGGAACTGCGGAAATAGGGCTCGGGCCGGGACCGAACGATGTCTTCTTCTCGAAGTACCTGAGTGTCTGGAAGCGTCAGCCGGACGGATCGATCAAGTTCGTCGCGGACGGAGGCAGCGGCCGGCCGCAGAAACCTTAGCTCACGCGCCAGGGAAGAATTCCAAATACGGAAGACCAATGATTGTCCACCTCGTCGACGGAACGTACGAGCTTTTCCGCCACTTTTACGGCATTCGCCGGGGTGTGAAGGTCGACCCGCCGCTTGGCGCTGCGCTCGGAGTTCTTCGCACCGTCGCGAAGATGATCGAGGAGGGCGCTACGCACATCGGCGTCGCGACTGATCATGTGATCGAGTCTTTCCGCAACGATCTGTGGGCCGATTACAAGACAGGCGAAGGAATCGAGCCGGTGCTGTATTCGCAGTTCATCCCGCTCGAGGAATCGCTTGTAGCAATGGGTGTTACGACGTGGGCAATGGTCGAGCTCGAAGCGGACGATGCGCTGGCTTCAGCGGCGCACATTGCGGCGGAGGATGAGCGCGTCGAGAAGGTTTGCATCTGGACGCCAGACAAGGATCTCGCGCAATGCGTCGTCGGCGACCGCGTGGTGCAGGTCGATCGGAAAAGCGGCAACATTCGTGATGAAAAGGCAGTGCGCGCGAAGTTCGGCGTCGCTCCCGAATTCATCGCAGACTACCTCGCGCTGGTGGGAGATTCCGCGGACGGCTACCCCGGCCTTGCGGGCCTTGGACCAAAGACGGCCGCCAGCCTGATCACTCGACACGGCCACATCGAGGATTTTCCCAACTCTGTGCTGGGAGAGAATCGGGAGCGTGCGCTGCTCTTCAAGGATCTCGCGACGCTTCGAACCGACGCACCTCTTTTCAGCGACGTCGAACAGCTGCGCTGGCGCGGAGCGACGGATTCGTTTCCAGCCGTTGCCGAGAGGATTGGTGATGCACGGCTCGCAACGCGTGTGGAGGAGCTGAAGGATCGCCTCGCGACCGGTTAATCGGCTGCGGGAGTTGAATGATGGGCATGGAGTTCGCACCTTCCTGCCCTAATGGAACAGGTTCTTACTCGGCAGCAGGGTGAGCTCGTTGCGCTCGAGCGCAAGCTCGTGCTGCGCGTACGCGACATACTGGGCAAGTCCGACGGGTCGCGCGCAGACCTCGAGCGGCTCGGCTCCCTGGTCAATGAGATGGACGAGCTCTTCCTGCTTGTTGTTGTCGGCGAGTACAACAGCGGCAAGAGCACGTTTATCAACGCTCTGCTTGGCGACGAAGTATTCGCGATGGGCGATCTCCCGACGACGCGGGCGATTTCTATTCTCCGCTACGGCAAGGCGGGCCCCCCGGAGTCGCTCGGCGAGAACATGCACCTCTATCAGTATCCACTGGAGGTGCTGCGCGATCTCGACATAGTCGACACGCCGGGAACGAACTCAATCGAGCGAATGGAGGAAGCGATCACGCGCGACTTCGTGCCGCGCGCGGACCTCGTGCTGTTCGTGACCAGCCTCTTGCAGCCGCTTACCGCCAGCGAGCTCGACTTTCTCGCCCACATCCGGCAGTGGGGAAAGAAAGTGGTGTTCGTCGTGAACGGCGTGGATCGCCGGAACTCCGACGAGCAGGTCGGCCGCGTTCGGGAATATCTGGAGAAGGAGATTGCCGCCCGGCTCGGGGCTTCTTCGCCGACGATTTACTTCATCAGCGCGCTGCTGGCGCTGCGCGCCAAGCTCGCGGCAAAGCCGGGCGCTGCGGCACAAAGCTCTGCGGAGTCGGCGAGCCTCGCCGGCGCGCCAATTCCCGATCCGGTGAACGAATACCCCGCGCTCGAGCGGTACGTGCTGGAGACGCTCCGCGAGACCGAGCGCGTGCGTCTCAAGCTTCTCAGTCCCCTTGGGGTTCTGCGGCATGTTCTGAAGCTCAACATCACCGCGCTCGAAACACGTCTCAAAGTCGTCGATGAGGACGCTCGCGTTCTTCGCTCCATTGGGGATCAGCTCGAGGCGTACACACAAGAGATGCGAACGGACTCAGAGCGGTACTTGATCGAAGTTCGCAACGTGCTCTATGAGCTCGAGCGTCGGGGACGGTCCTGGTTCGAGCGAACGATCAGGATTGGAAACGCAAATTTCCTTCGCAACAAGGATGCGGTTGAGAATCGGTTTCGCACCGAGGTCGTGCAGGACACGCCGCAGGCCATCGAAAACGTAGTGCATCGAATGGTCGACTGGACTGTTCAGCGCAACCTCAAGCTCTGGAGCACAGTGTTCGCTGAGCTCGATGCGCATACGGCACGGCTTCGCGCGTCAGGTGCGCTTGCTGCGCATGGCGACACGGAGTTCCAATACAATAGGGAAGAGCTGTTCGCGAAGCTGCGAGAGCCCGTGGAACGCCGCCTCAGCGATTTCGACACCGAGAGGGAGGCTCGCCAGATCACCGACTCGGTGAAAGAAGCTGTAATGACTGCGTTCGGCGTGAACGTTCTCGCGATCGGCCTAGGTGGGATATTCCTCGCCGCGTTTACAACGGCTGCCCTTGATGTAACTGGCGTGCTTACCGCGACAATATTTGCAATCGCGGGCTGGCTGTTGATTCCTGCGCGGCGGCAGAAGCTGATAAAGGAATTCGAGACGAAGGTCGAGAAGCTGAACGAGGATCTCGCAGCCCTACTGAAAGCAAAATTCGATGAGCAGCTCGGCCGCTACGAGCGGCAGCTGCTGGAGGTTATCGCTCCATACGAGAGATTTCTCGAGACCGAGCGGGCGAAGCTGGAGGGAGGGCTAAGCGAGTTGAAGGAAGCGGAACGCGAAGTTGGCGCGCTCGAGGAAAGGGTCGGCGCGGCGTTTCCGGAATAGATAGAGATCCGATGGCTCCGCGAGTTCGTACAACTCGCACATAAACGCTCGACCAGATTGCCGGCTGCGGCCGGAGCGGCGAGCCACTCGGATTTCTTACTTTCGGAGAAGCGCAATGTTGAAGATCCTGAAACTCGCTACCGCCCTGTCGCTTATTGCCTTCGCGGGCCCGCTCGCCGCGCAGGGCATGTCGGACCGTGGAATGGGCATGTCGTCGAATGACGTAATGGTCGGCGGCAAAGGTATGTCCCGCGGCAAGGACATCATTGATAACGCCGTGAACTCGGCTGATCACACCACGCTCGTTGCCGCGGTGAAGGCAGCCGGCCTCGTCGCGACGTTAAAGGGGAAGGGGCCCTTCACTGTGTTTGCGCCCACAAACCAGGCGTTCGCCGGGTTGCCAGCTGGAACCGTCGACAATCTCCTCAAGCCAGAAAACAAGCCGGCGCTGACGAAGGTGCTGACGTACCACGTAGTGGCAGGGAAGTACGATTTCGCCGCGCTGCAGAACGCGATCAGGAAGGGTAAGGGCACCGCGATGCTGAAGACGGCGAGCGGCGGCATGCTGTGGGCGCGGATGAACGGCGCACGCAACATCGTTGTGCAGGACGAGGCGAATAACGTGTCGACGGTGTCGGTGTACGACGTTTACCAGTCGAATGGCGTGATTCACGTCGTCGATCGCGTATTGATGCCGAAGATGTAGGCTACTGGGCCGGCTCGATCGCCGGTGTCAGAAAGGCTTTGAA
>JBDSVO010000327.1:0-3040 GCA_039927215.1 Gemmatimonadaceae bacterium | reverse complement strand
GCTCGTGGCATTCAACCGCGAGCTCAACTCAGCGTGCCGTCAGTCAATGGAGGTCCGGCAACCACGCGCGTTGTCGCCTACGACTCCGATGCATGGGAATGGGGTTGGGGAGTCCACGCCGCGCCGGCATTTCAAACTGGAAGTCCCGGCGTCACTTTACATCCCATGGCATCCTATTCGTACCTGAACTTCGACGGAGGTCATGACGACCGCTTCGAGTTCGGCGGCCAGGTTCGCAAGGCTCTTAGCAGTTTCTGGCTCGGCGCTGAAGCTGCGATTGCCGTTCTCCGCACGCATATCGACAATGTCGACGACACGGACAACACCAATGGATGGTCTGCGACGGCACTTGCCGGCATCCCCGTCGGCGAGCCAAGGTGGGGCGCAAGCATCTTCGGCGGCGCGGGCATCAGCTACTATGGAAGCTCAGGCGTGAACGTTCGCGTCGGGCTCGACCTGCAGCCGTGGTTCTTCAGGCGGTAACAATTTTGCGTAGCACCGCCGTTCGAGTTTGACGAGGTAAGACGAATGTCGATTTCAGAGATTCTGCTGCCGGAGTTCGATCAGGAAATGGCTTCCACTCGCCGACTGCTGGAACGCGTTCCAACAGAAAATGGCGAGTGGAAGCCGCACCCGAAGTCATTCTCGCTCGGGCATCTCACGCAGCTGGCATTCGCGGCCATTGCTACCGCGCTTGCAGGAGGGCCGGCCGCTGCGCAGTCGGTGCAGTACCGCTCTCCTGCAGGCGTCGAGTATCGGTCGCAGCCTGACACCGGCGCGATCGCACGCGCCGAGAGCTCACTTGTTGCCGATCCGCGCAACGTCGTACGGATTATCCAGCTCGGCGTCGCGCAATCAGGTGCGCGACAATTCCGCGAAGCAGTTGCCACATTCACGCGCGGTCTGGCGATCGAGCCCACTGCACTTCTGCTGCGCTGGCGTGGGCATCGCTACCTTTCTGTCCGTGAGCTCGGTCCGGCACGGGACGATCTCACGCGCGGCAGCCGCCTCGACAGCACGATCTATGGTATCTGGTATCACCTCGGAATCGTCCGCTTTGCCGGCACCGATTTTGGCGGGGCAGTGGATGCTTTCACGCGGGCACAACGAATCGCTCCCGACTCGGGCGAGCTCGCGGGCGCGACTGATTGGCTCTGGATGTCGTTGATGAGGGCGGGCCGAGCGGCCGAGGCTCAGGCGATGCTCGCGCGTCGGCCGGATTCAGTCGCCGCGGGGAATGCCTACGCGAGGCGCCTCAAGTTGTATCGCGGAGAAATCCAGCCTGATGAGGTGATGACACATGCTGACACCGCTGACATTCAGGTCGCAACACTGAGCTACGGCGTCGGAAATTGGTATCTTCTCCGTGGAGACACCGCTCGCGCGCGCGAGTGGTTCCGGCGCTCGGTCCAATCCGGCGGCTGGCCCGCGTTTGGATTCATCATGTCCGAGATCGAGCTGAGAAGACTGCGATAGTGGGACTCGCGATGACAACTGAGCCATTCGTCGGCCAGAGCAGGTATCTGTTGACCATTGCAGATGGAATGCTCGACGATTTACGCGACGAGCACGCGCATCTCGAGCCGGTGCCCGGTAACAAGACAGCGGGCTGGCTTCTCGGTCATCTCTGCATCACAGGAGATTTTGCGCGCCGACTGTGCGGACGCAAATCGATTTGTCCGAAGGAGTGGCGTACGACTTTCAGGCCGGGCACCAGCGCGACCGCCGAAGCGACGACGTATCCTCCGATGGCTGACCTCACATCGAAGTTTCGGGAGGTCTATTCCGATCTCTGCGACGCCGCGTCGAATCCCGATGAAGCATCGCTGTCGGCTCCGAATCCATTCGAGGCAGCGCGGGCTGCGTTCCCCACAGGACGTGAATTTGTCCCCTACATCATGACAGGCCACCTCGCCTATCACCTCGCCCAGCTCGGTGATTGGCGGCGCGCGGCGGGACTGGGCCACAAGAGTCACCTCTGAACCCTGCGATGAACATTCGACCACTCGCGAGCGACGACGAAGCTGATCAGTGCGCTCGCCTGATGGCCGGCACCGACCCGTGGATAACACTCGGCCGCGGATACGAAGCATCGCTCGAAAGAATCAAGGATCCCTCACGCGAAGTGTACGTGGCAATCGATAAATCAGGCGTGGCGGGTTGTCTGATTCTTTGCATGACCGGCGCATTCGTCGGATACATCCAGACGGTGATTGTTGCGCCCGATCGCCAGGGGCAGGGAATCGGATCACAACTGGTTGAATTCGCCGAGGATCGGATCTTCCAGGAGTCGCCGAACGCGTTCCTCTGTGTTTCGTCCTTCAATACCGGCGCCCGGCGGCTATACGAGAGGCTCGGGTATCGATATGTAGGTGAATTGAGCGATCATGTCGTACGCGGCCATTCGGAGCTGCTTTTTCGAAAGACACGGGGCCCATTGAGCGAGTTCAATGCGTCGCAATGACTTGCAGACTCAATGGTCGCGGAATTGCGTCGATGCCGTCACTGAAAACCGAAGGATCACTGCTGGAAGGAGCAGGCGATGATTACTGGAGTTCACGCACTCACTTACACAAAGAATGCGGACGAGGTGCGCGCGTTCTTCCGCGGCGCGCTCGGCCTTTATCAGCCTAAGCACCCCACGGCCATCAAGGCATCATGAAGATAAAAATACTCGGGATGATTGCGGCCGCCGTTGCGATTTCTGCAAGCGCGAGAGACGCTCGCGCGCAGGCTACGTGCTCGGCCGAACGAACCGTCACCGTCGTGCCCGGCCCCGAGTACGAGGCCGGGCCCATGAAACGAAAGCTGCTGGGTGATGGATGGCGTGACGTCTGGCTGACTCCCGTGAACGTTCCCGTTCTGGACCTCGAGCGATGTGGGGGCGGGCTCAAGTTCGTGCGTAGGGCAGGCGGCAATCAGACGCTTTCGATTCACTTCATCGAGGAAAAGGGTTGGCGCGAGTGGCAGTTCCGCTCCGTCGACAAGTTCCCTGTCGCGCAGGCGATGCCGCCCGAGATCAAGGGCACTTTACTCGGCG
>JBDSVO010000326.1:0-3812 GCA_039927215.1 Gemmatimonadaceae bacterium | reverse complement strand
TCCAGGCAGCACTCACCGGTCACCTTGTGTTCGCGACACTGCACACGAACGATGCGTGCAGCTCCATCACGCGTCTCACCGATCTCGGAGTGGACAGCGCCAAACTGGCGGGTGCGCTCAAAGGCATTGTGGCTCAGCGCCTTATCCGCCGCCTCTGCGCCGTATGTCGCGTTGTCGCGAATGCAGGCATCCCACCTCGGCTTCGTGCGTCGGTGGGGTCGCATTCCATGGTCTATGTTCCTGTTGGATGCGCCACGTGCTCGATGAGCGGATATCATGGGAGGCTCGCCGTGACGGAGATCGTGATCGCCGACAGCGAGCTCGAGCGGTGCATCGCGCAGAACGCGTCGCTCGAAACGCTCACATCGGCCTGTCGCCGCGAGGGTTGCCGGTCGTTATGGGATTCCGGAGTTACACGCCTTCTCGCGGGTGAAACAAGCGCCGATGAGCTGACGCGTGTTCTCGAGCAGGAGATTGCTCCCCAGCCTGCGGGGGAGTCGAGTGGCACCGACATCTGGGCGCTCTTCGACACTCCCGGCGCCGGCGTGTCACTGTATTCTTCACCCGATGAACTCGCGCCGCGCTCCTCACGAGCAACTTCAATGACTGCTGTTGTGCCGGGCGTAGTGGACATCTACGTGATACGCCCGTTGGCGGAAGGATGGCGCGTGCTTGCGGTTCAGCGTGCGCTGGATACTCGCTGTCCCGGTGCGTGGGAAACAGTGCACGGACGCATTGAAGGCGACGAACGTCCGGAAGCGGCGGCAAGGCGCGAGCTCAGAGAGGAAACGGGATTGGAGATCGAGCGGCTGTACAACGTCACCGTGCAGCCTTTTTACCTTCACACGCTTCAGACAATTGAGCTCGCAGTCGTGTTCGCAGCATTTGTCGGTGAGCCCGGGGAAGTCGTGCTGGGTGACGAGCACCAGAAGCACGAATGGCTCTCATTCGACGATGCTCAGTCGCGCTTCATCTGGCCGCGTGAGCGCCAGGCGCTGAGCGACGTAAAGCAACTGCTCGGGAGCGGTGACGCAGGACCTGTCGAAGACGTGCTGCGGGTCTACTAATCAGTCGAGCTGCAGGCGGTAGCCACGGCGTCAGCGCTAGCTCGACCGGCGTTCCCTTATCGAGGTCAGCTTCGTCGCGCTCTCGGGCGCATTGGGCTTCACGCGGACGCTCTTCGCGGGAATCCCGACGTAGACGTGATACGGTCTCACGTCCTTCGTCGCCACCGCGACTGCTCCCACCATTGCTTCCTCGCCGACATGAACGCCGGCCAGCACGGTTGCGTGGTAGGTAATTCGCACGCCGTCGTCGAGCCGTGTCACAGCGTCGGTCACGTCTTTCTGGTCCACGATGCTGTGCGTGTGGCTGTAGATGTTGGCGTAATCGCTGACCGAGACGCGATTTCCCAGGATGATCCCGCCGCGGTCATCGAGAAGCACGTAACGGTGAATCACCACGTTGTCCCCGACTTCCATGTTGTATCCGAAGGAAAACTCCACGTGCTGGAAAGCCTTGAAGTTCTCTCCGCAGCGCTTGAAGATGTGCGACGCGAGCAGCCGTCGAAGCGACACTCCGAGGTCGACGTTTTGCCCGCCGAGGATCGTTCTGTCGAACGAATACCAGAGCCACAGCAGCGGCTTCACCCTCTGGAACTTCTCGTCCTCGCATTCGGCATAGTACTCGGGCTCGAGCGTGATATTGCTCGGATCAAGAGCGCTCAGGGCGAGACGCGTTGGATGGGGAACCTTGGGGTCCTCGACAGCTGTCTCCCAATTCGTCGCGTATTGGGGGTAGGTGATCTCGCACAACGTTTGTCGGCAGATGAGCGCTCGATCGGCGGCGGGATCGGCGAGCCGATCGCCGACCTGCGCAATCCACTCCAGCGCGACGCCACTGTTGGGGAGCTCACCAAGTTTTCGAAGAGGGAGAATTGCCATGGGGGGATTTGTGTGGTTGCCCCAAAGTTACTCAGGTAGGGGAAGCAGGACGCAGGAAGCGGGCAACGGGTTGCGGGCAACGGCAAACGGCGAGCGGGTACCAGCCAACGGGTACTGGCGGCGGATGACCGAGTCGTGCCTCTATCGTCCAACGCTCCCGGAGGCTCGAGCCCGTACAAGCGCCCGCTCCCGCTCGATCCTCTGCAGAATCTGCTCCCACGTGGCGTCGCGCTCGCCCTGAAACGTCACAGTCAGAGGATGATCGACGTCGATCTCGCCAGGAAACAGGTACACGGCACTTTGAGTCTCCCGCTGCCGGAGCCTCTGCTCTCCAAACCCGGAGCTCAACGGGATGACGTCGAGCGGCCTGAAATCCTGTCCGGCGCTGGTGATGACCAGCTCCATCGGACTGAACCGAGCGTCCGGTTGCAGTCCGTAAAAGGACACATACCACGCAGCCGGACGTCTGCCACCTGAGCGCCGAGTGACGCGCTCGATTGCAACTCGGTTGCTCTCCTCGAGATCGCGCAGCGCACGATATGAGTCGGTTGTGAGAAGCCGAATTACGTTCTCGTCGAGGGGTATCGCTCGAACGATCAGCCCCGCAGGCTGGAGCCGGATGGCAATGTCATCCTGCCGGAGTGACCCGAATCCGACCGGGACGCTCACCTTTCCGGTTGTGTCGCCGGGAACCACCACCGTTCCCGGCACGGTTTCGCCCTCAGGTGTCGGTGGCGCACATGCCTGCACCAGAAGCCAGCCGATACAGGCAACCGTGCAGCCGCGCCCGATCATCTCGATGTCCCGGAGACCGCTGACATTATCGCCGCGGCAAGATCATCCCGTCCCTCGCCGGTCACTGCGCTGAATGGAATCGTCTGGTCGGGATCCAGGAGCAGCGACCGCGCTATGGAGTCGGCGCGCTCCGTTACCGCCTTGCGGGACAGCTTATCGGATTTGGTGAGGACGACGATCGTCGGCATTCCCAGCTCCGCGAGAAGATCCAGCATCGCAGCGTCATCTTCGCTCGGCTCGCGACGCATGTCCAGAAGCTGTACTACACCGGCGAGGTGCGGAGTCTTCTCGATGTAGCCCTGAAGTAGCGGCCTCCACTCCGCCTGCTGCGTCTTCGACACTTTCGCGTAACCGTAGCCGGGAAGGTCGGCGAGAACGAACTGATCGTTGACTCGGAAGAAGTTGATCTCGCGCGTTCGCCCCGGGGTCTTACTGACCCGCGCCATCTTCTTTCGCCCAACCAGGCGATTCAGCAGCGAGGACTTCCCGACATTCGACCGTCCGGCAAACGCGATCTCCGGGAGCGTGCTCTCAGGCCGCCACCCACCGGCTGCGGCCATCCCCCCGAGAAACTCGAGCTTCCGGATGACGAGTGGATTGTCTCCGGAGGGCTCGGTCATCAGTGTGCTGTGAATCCCGGGCGGAGTGAGTCTGGCGCGCCCTTCTCGGGATGAGCCGCCGCGCGGCGTGCCGCGCGCGTGGCACCGATCTTCAAAACGTCGTCCCGAAGCGCGATGGTCAGCACTTCGTCCATCGTCTTCACCGGGTGAAAGCGCACAGATGCCCGCACTTCTTCGGGAAGATCGTCCACGTCGCGCGCGTTCCCGTGCGGAATGATCACGTCGCTGATCTTGTTCCGATGAGCGGCGACCGACTTTTCCTTGAGCCCGCCAATGGGCAAGACGCGTCCGCGAAGCGTGATCTCGCCCGTCATCGCGACGTCGCCGCGAACGGGAACGCCGGTCAGCGCGCTTATCACACCAGTCGCGATCGCAATTCCCGCAGACGGTCCGTCCTTCGGAGTCGCGCCCGCAGGCATGTGAATGTGGATATCGCGGGTGCGATAGAAATCAC
>JBDSVO010000325.1:0-8114 GCA_039927215.1 Gemmatimonadaceae bacterium | reverse complement strand
GCTGCCGTCGCTGCGGCATTTGACAGCCCACCCATGCCGCCCATCCCACCCAGCGCGCCCGCCGCCGCTGCGCCGACAATTCCGCCTTTTCCCATTGCCCTGGCCGCGAGTCCCGACGCGCCGTTTGAAGCGGCGCCCGCCGCCATCGCTGCAGCTGTACCGCCAACGCCTTTGCCGGACATCAATCCCATGATGCCGCTGTTGGCGCACGGTCCCTGGCCGCTCACGGCCGAGGCGACTGCTGCTCCAGGCACGACGGTGCAGGCAACTCCAACGGCCGCGCCCTTCACGGCATCACTGCCCGCTGCCTTGACCGCCGCCTGCACGTTCTTGTTGCCGGCGACTGATTTTGCCTTGTTCATGAGGCCGCCGAACCTCCCGGTCTTTTTCGGCTTCAAAGAATCGGCAACCGCTGAATCGGCCGGCGTTGTGGGAGTGGCTGGGTTCTGAGCCGCGGCAGAAGTGGCAAGTGAGGCGACAAGCAGCATCGTCAAGGGGGTGAGATGCATGCGCGGCATATGAGGCCTCAGAGGCTGTAATAATGTTTTGACTACGCGGACTAAAACATGTGGTTGGCCACGCGCCATAGCAAGCAAATCGGTCCGGAGCCGTACCGTTCAACGCGGTACTTAACCGTTGCAGCGGGCACAGTACTATGAGACCGGTCTCAGCTAGTACTTCGCGATCGCTCTGTAGGCTGTTTTGAAGTCCTCGACCTGCGGCAGAATTGCATCCTCGAGCTGAGGCGCGTAGCCGACAAAAGTGTCGGTTGACGCCACGCGTCCTACCGGAGCATCCAACCACGCAAAACATTCGTCCGCGATTGCCGCTGCGATCTCGGCGCCGTAGCCCCACGACAGCGAATCCTCGTAACCCACGATCACGCGCGACGTCTTCTTCACCGAGTCGAACACCGCCTGCTTGTCCCAGGGGCTCAAGGTGCGGAGATCGATCACCTCGACGGAAATCCCTTCATCTGCTACCGCGTTGGCCGCTGTCAGCGCCCGCTGCAACGTCGCGCCATACGTCACGAGAGTGATGTCCGTTCCCTCGCGAACGACCTTCGCCTTGCCGAACGGAATCATGAAGTTCGCCCCCGGGTTCGGGCTCTTGTTGTAGGTCTGGCGATAGAGGTGCTTGTGCTCGAGGAAAATCACCGGATCGTCGCAGCGAATTGCGGTCCTCAAAAGCCCACTCGCGTCGAGAGCGGTTGCAGGACAAACCACTCTCAACCCCGGACAATGCGTGAACAAGGTCGCCCCGGTCTGCGAGTGGTAAATCGCGCCGCGGATATACCCGCCGTACGTGGTTCGCACGACGACAGCTGCCGAGAAGTTGTTGTTCGAGCGCCAGCGCATTGTCGCGAGCTCGTCGCGCAGCTGCATATACGCGGGCCAGATGTAATCGAAGAACTGCACCTCGACGACGGGCTTGAACCCGCGAATAGCCAGACCGATCGCGCGTCCAACGATGTTGGCCTCCGCGAGAGGCGAGTTGTAGACGCGCGCGCCGCCGAACTCCTTCTGCAGACCCCACGTCACCTTGAACACGCCGCCCTTGCCCTTCACCTGACCGAGATACTTGTCGCGCGATACGTCCGCGACATCCTGGCCGAAGACAAGAATCTTCTCGTCGCGCCGCATCTCATCCTTCATGCAGGCATTGAGAAGATCCACCATTGTCGTCGGGTCGCCGGTGAACTTCGGATCGTCTTCCGTATCGAACTGCTCGCCGGTGGGATCCACATCCGGTGAGTAGACGCCGAAATACACAGTGTCAGCGGTCGGCTGCGGCTGCGCGAGTGCGTCATCGGTCGCGGCCAGGACTATCCCGTCAACTTCTTCCTGGATCTGCTTTATCTGATCGTCGCTCGCGTGCCCCTCAGCGACGAGCCACTTGGGAAATACGGTCACGGGATCGCGCGCTGCGTCTGCATCTCTCTCTGCGGGCGGGCGGTACATCGTCTCGTCGTCGGAAAGCGAGTGCGAGTAAGGCCGAATGACCGTCGCGTGAACGAGTGCCGCTCCCTTTCGCGCGCGGACATGCGCTATCGCGCGAGACATCACCTCGTGACTCGCGAGGAGGTCGCAGCCGTCCACTTCTTCCACGAGCAGGTTGGGGAACGAACGAACAAGCCGGGAGATGCTTCCCCCGGCCGTGTTTACCTCCACTGGAACTGAAATCGCGTAGCCGTTGTCCTCTACGAGATAGAGAACCGGGAGCGAAAGATTCGTAGCTGTGTTGAGCGATTCCCAGAACTCGCCCTCGCTCGTCTGGCCTTCGCCGGTCGTTACGAGAACGATCTCGTCTTCCTTGAATCCTTCCGTTATGCCGATCAGCTTCGCGCGCAGCGTCGCCTCGGCGGAGCCCACAGCCTGAAGGAATTGCGTGCCGGTAGGTGAAGACGCAGAAACGATGTTGAGATCACTGTGACCCCAGTGACTCGGCATCTGCCGCCCGCCGGACGCGGGGTCCTTTGCTGCACCGACTGCAGAGTAAAGCATCTCCGCGGGTGTTACGCCGAGCATCAGGCAGAGAGCGCGATCGCGGTAATAAGGGTAGAACCAGTCGTAGCTCGGCTTCAGAATCATGCCGGCCGCGGTCAGAACGGCCTCGTGCCCAGCGCCTGAGATCTGGAAAAAGATCTTGTTCTGCCGCTTGAGCTGAACTTCCTTGTCGTCAATTCGGCGGGACAGGAACATGTTCCGATAGGCCGCGACGAGCTCGGCTGATCCGAGTCCGGCGGGCTGTCGTGGGGAAGTCTTGCGATCGGGGAGGGTCTTGGTGGCCATCTCTCGGGGTCGGATTGCGTGGATCGACGCTAATAATAGTAGCGACGACGGCACCATAGCTACGACGCACAGCCCTTGCCACTGGCTCTGGTGTGCGTGGCCAGCAAATCGCGGTAAAACGAGTCGGCAAACGGTGAACTTTTTGCGGAGGCGGACATGCACTATCGAATGATCTCGGTTGCCGCAGCTCTAGTCGCGGGCTTGGTCGCCTGCAGTCAGCGGGCGGTCACGCCGGCTGATTCCGGCGCCGGAACGAATCCGCCCGACGCCAATGCCGGCGTTCCCGCCAATCAGCAAGCCGATTGGGCAGCCATCGAGAAGATCGAGGCCGAGGCGAAAACGATTGCAAAGACGGGCGGGTGCAGCGCGAGTGGTGACTGCAGAGCAGCGCCAGTAGGCTCACGAGCCTGTGGCGGGCCGCGGTATTACCTGCCGTACTGCGCGAAGACGACCGATTCGGCGGCGCTTTTCCGCAAGCTCGATGAGGTAGCGAAGGCGGAGCAAGCGTACAACAAGAAGTACAACCTTGCCTCTACTTGCGAGTTCCGGATGCCGCCTACCGTCAACGCGGTCGGAGGGTCGTGCGTTGCGCAGTAGGCAGCCACCGCATCGGATAGGCTATTTGTGCGTCTATCAGCAGCGCCCTTAATAGTTACTCTCTCTGGCGAGTCTGACTCGCTAACCCTCGCCAGAGGTCTACGATGAATCTCGTCGCGCGCGCAAAGGCGATCCTGATGACGTCGAACCGACAAGGCTGTGAATTACATGGTCGTAATCGTCGTGAGTGTCATAGTGCTGTACTGGATCACCAGCCTGATTGTCGGGAGGACATTTTCCATGTAGCCTCGAAACGGATAGACCCTTCCAGTTGACGCGCCAACGGGATGGGTTTGGGCTTAGAAATCCACCGGCCGCAGGTACGACTCTCCAATCGCACTGTGGCTAACCATCGCGACCGTGGGCAGTTTTCGTTTCCAGTGTGTTCCAGCCAATCGCCCGCGCACGAGCTCCACTTCCTCATGGCTGAAGCCATGCTCCCCGATCTCGCCCGGCCCGTAGCCGTGCACGAGCCAGTTGAGGATCTCATCAGCGTGCGCGTAGCTGATGCCGAAATCCCCTTCGTCAGTCTGTCCTTCGATGAGATCAGCGGACGCGGGCTTTGACACAATCACGTCGGGCACGCCCAGATGCTTTGCAAGCGTCCACACCTGGGTCTTGAACAGGTCACCGAGCGGATTGATTGGCGGCGAGTCATCCGCGTGCCAGGTGAAGTAGCCCAGAAGTCGCTCGGTCTTGTTGCCAGTCCCTATGGGGAGCCCGCGATATTTGGCGGCGAGGTCGAACAGCGCGATCATCCGCATGCGTGCCATCACATTGCCGCGGCGCGCGGGATCCGCATCGGGCTCATTCGATAGATAAGCGTCTACTGCGGCCGAGATATCAACGGTGCGCCCCTCGATCCCCAGGGCGTCGATTACAAGCTGCGCGTGCTCGAGCGAATCCTTGCTCGACGTGCGGTAGGGAAGCCGGACTCCGATCACGTTCGCGGCGCCGATCGCCCGCGCCGCGAGAAATGCTGTCACGGCCGAATCAACTCCGCCCGAGATTCCAATGATTCCCTTCTCGAAGCCTCGCTGCTGAAATTCTTCCCGAAGAAAAGTCGTGAGCCAGTCCGCTGTGAGAGCGGGATCGATGTCCAGCGGCGGCGGTCCGACGATGCCGGGCGGGGCGGCGATTACCTCGACAGCTCCGATCCTTCCCTTCACGGGTGACGAAATGGTGGCGCTCCGCGGGGAGGCTTCGTCGGTCTCGCCGTTCGTCGATCCGCTCGTCTCTGCCTGCAGCTCGCGCTTCGCAGTCGGAGACTCTGGCCCCTCCATAACGGGCTCGCTTCCATTCACCGATGCCGGATCATAGTCCATCGGCACCGGCTCGCTACGCTGGATTTTTCCAATCGTCCTCACCATGTGCGGAAGCATTGTCTGCAGGTCGGTGAGCAGCGGCAGCTCTACGCGCGCGCGCGTGAGATCCCCTGTGTCGAGAGTAGCCGTGATGATTGCCTCTTCCCAGAGCGGCGCGCGCAGCTTCACGTCGCCTCTTGGGCCCGTTACCATTGAGCCGCCGGCAAAGGTTTTTCCGCCCTCGGTGCCGACGAGCTGAACAACCGCCACGAAAACGCCGTGCTCGGATGCGATATCCCGCGCCAGCCGCTCCCAGCGCTCGAGCGTGCCCGGCCCCGGCCTGTCGTCGGTGCGCGGAACGACTCCGCGCGCGGGCGATGCCGACGCGATGAAGATCACCTGAGCGCCGTCCAGCGCAGCGATGGTTCCGGACAAGCTGTGCCATGCATCCTCGCACACGAGCATCGCCGCGCGGCCCCACGAAGTGTCGAACGCGCGAATCTCGAATCCGCGATCGACGAACCGCTCTTCGTCGAAGAGCCCGTACGTCGGAAGAAAAACTTTGCGATGGATGTGACGCACAACCGGAGCGTCGCCTCCCAGCGTCACATAGAGCGCGCTATTATAGATTGAGTTGTTCCATACTTCATAGAAGCCGAGTCCGACATCCAGTGGAGCGAGGGAGGGAACCGCGGCGCGGTATTGCTCATCGAGATCGCGGACCAGCGTCCCGGCGGTTACTGCGTGGTCCCGAACTCCGCCCTCGAGGAAGTAGCCGCTCATGGCTGTCTCGGGGAGGAACGCCACCTGGGGCCGTGGGTTAAGAGCATCCAGCTGCGCGAAGATCTCGCCGAGATGCGCGAGATTTCCCGCGTAGTCTCCCTTGCGCGGCTTGAACTGCACGATTGCCAGATGCACTGATTGATGCATTACACTGAAGTTGCCATGGCCACTCGGCGCGGGCAACGGGCGCTGAAACTGGCGCTTGTTGTCGTGGCGCTCGCGCCTTTTACGACGGGAGCGCAGTCCCGCGGAACCGAGGCGTGGCGCCTGATCCAGCCGCCTCAGTCGTCGCAGATCCTCGCGCGCGACGGCTCGCTCATCGCTGAAACCGGCACCGAGCTTCGCACCAGCGTCTCGCTGCGATCGCTTCCGCGCTACGTCCCGCAGGCGTTCATCGCTGTCGAAGATCGCCGCTTCTACCAGCACGACGGCGTGGACGTGATCGGCATTGCCGGTGCGATCAAGGGGAAGATTCTCGGTGAGGCGAGAGGCGGAGCGAGCACTATCACTCAGCAGCTCGTCGGCAACATGCATCCCGACCTCGTCGACCGCCGCGATCAGAGCCTCGCCCGCAAGCTCCGTGAGCAGCAAGCCGCACGCGAGATGGAGAAGCATTACACGAAGGCCCAGATCCTCGAGGCGTATCTCAATCAGATCGGATTCGCGCACGGATGGTACGGTATCGAGACCGCAGCCCGTCATTACTTCGGGAAGAGCGCGTCGCAGCTGTCACTCGCTGAAGCGGCGACACTCGCTGCAATGCCGAAAGCACCGGAGAACTACGAGCCCGCAAAATTCCCTGAGCGGGCGCGCGAGCGCAGGAACACCGTGCTCGCGCTGATGGAGCAGCAGGGATACATCACGCGCGCTCAGGCGCAGGCCGCGCAGGCAAGCCGCGTCGTGACTGTCCCGAATTATGGAGTATCAATCGCAGCGCCTTACTTCGTCGACGTCGTAAAGGTGCAGGCGAGGCGTGCAGGAGTGCCGATCGCTAATGGTGGTTATCGCGTTTACACGACGCTCGATCCCGTGCTTCAACACGCGGCGGCGCTGTCGCTAACGGAAGGAACGGCGGAAGTGGAAGCGCGAGCCGGCTACCGTCACGCATCGATGTCGAGCGGCAATGGCTCGGATTATCTGCAGGGAATGGTAGTCGCGATGGATCCTGCCACTGGCGATGTCCGCGCGCTTGTCGGCGGACGGGATTACAGGACGTCACAGTTCGACCGTGCAGTCGACGGAATGAGACAGCCCGGCTCCTCGTTCAAGCCGATAGTCTACGCCGCGGCCGTTGCAGGCCACATTGCTCCAAACGCGATCGTGGGCGATACGGCAATCGCAATCCCGCTTCCGAACGGAAGTGTATACCGTCCCGACAATTCTGATCACGAGTACCTCGGCGAAATCACGCTGCGTGAGGCGCTGGCGAAATCGCGGAACGTTGTCGCGGTTCAGCTCGGTCAGAGCATCGGGATGGATTCGGTGATCGCTCTCGCGCGGAGAATGGGAATCAGATCGCCGATCGCTCCGTATCCTTCGAGTGCAATTGGTGCATCGGCAGTTCAGCCTCTCGATCTCATCGCTGCGTACACGACATTTGCGAACCTCGGCACCCCGGTAGAGCCACGGTTCATCCAGCGGATAGAGGATCGCACCGGGAAAGCATTATTCACGGGAGCTGTTCGCGCCCTTCCGCCTGCAATCGAGCCGAGCACGGCGTTCGTCGTCAGGGACATGATGCGCGACGTTGTCGAGCGGGGAACGGCGACATCGATTCGGCGTTACCTGCCGGCAAGCATACCCGTCGCGGGGAAAACCGGCACAACCAACGATAACACCGACGTGTGGTTCATCGGGCTGACGCCGGACATTGTCGCCGGAGTATGGCTTGGATTCGACAAGCCGAAGACGATCACCGCCGGCGCAGCCGGTGGCTCGCTCGCCGCACCGATATGGGGAAAGATGATGTCGCGCTACTACGCGCAGACAAGGCGGCCGGCGGATTCGTGGGCGATCCCGCCTGGTGTAACGGCCGGGGAGATCGACCGGTTGACCGGTGAGATGGCGAACGAAGAAACTCCGCCCGATCGCATTTACACCGAGTACTTCATTGAAGGAACCGAGCCGATACCGTTGAGGCCCGAGCTCTTCAAGATTTTTCAGTCGGGGCCCATCATCAGATAACAGACCCGTTACCTGCTTCTCGTACCTGTTGGCTGTTTCGCGAGTGCTGTCGCGCGTCTGTCGTTGCAGGCTTCCCGCAACTGGCGACAGCCGTCGGGAAACGGCACTCGGAAAGCGGCCAACAGGTACGGGAGGCGGGTAACGGGTCTTAGGCGGCGCCCGCTATTTCAAGCGGCTTGACCGGCGCTAAAGCCTCCGCCGGCACGAGGGCGATGTCCAGCACCTCGCGCAGCGTCTCCACCGGATGGAAGCTGAGAACGTTCCTTACTTCCTCGGGCACGTCCTCGATGTCAGCCTCGTTCGCCTTCGGAATGATGATCGTCTTGATCCCAGCCCTATGCGCGCCCAGAACTTTCTCCTTCAGGCCACCGATGGGCAGAACGCGGCCACGCAGCGTGATCTCGCCTGTCATTGAAACATCTCCGCGCACCGGACGGTCGGACATCTCCGACAC
>JBDSVO010000324.1:0-2639 GCA_039927215.1 Gemmatimonadaceae bacterium | reverse complement strand
GAGCCGTGACGGACGAGGACGTGGCAAAGGTTCAGGAAGAGGCGCGTGCGCTCGTCCGTGCTCAAGCTCTCGCTCGAAGCCGCACGCTTTCACTGTCCGCGCGCAGCGTTTCCGATTTGTTCCGGGTGAATCGCGTCGAAGGGCTGGCGATTGGAACCGGATTGACGCGGAGACTCGGCTCCGGATTCTCTGTGACGGGGCGCGCTCGGTATGGAATTGACGATCGGGAATTCAAAGGACTCAGTGAGATCGGGTTCCGCCGCGCGAGTGGAGCAGGCGCGAGCGTGTCGGGATATCGGGATTACCGCGATGCGAGCGATGAAATGGAGACTTCGCTCGTGAAGAACAGCATTGCGGCGCAGGAATTCGGAAGTGACTACACAGATCCGTTCGGGGTACGCGGATTCTCGCTTCAGGCACAAACGGGTGTCATCAGCGGTTGGAACCTGATTGTGAGAGGTGTGGTCGAGCGCACCGCGGCGCTTTCAGTACACGCGAAACCGGCCTCGGGGCGTTACGAGCCGACGATCCCCGCGTGGGACCTCCGTGAACGAGTAATCGGCGCAGTCGCCGAGCGACCCACCTGGCTTGCGCCGGGAGGAATCGAAGCGCAGTTGCGCGCGCAAGTCGATGCGATCGGTTTCAGGGCAGCCGATTCCGCAGACTACCGCAACATGCTGAGACTCTCGGCTCGCGCGAACTTCGAACGTCCATTCGGTACTGCGCGACTTGTCGCACATTCCGTCATTGCGGCCGCGTTCGGGGATGACTCAATCCCTGTGCAACACCGCGTCTTTCTCGGTGGACCAACGACAGGGCCCGGATACGAATTTCATCAGTTCGTCGGCAGGAGCGGCGCGAGCCAACGCGTCGAGCTCAGATTCCCCGCGCCGTTTCCTTCGTTCAAGCTCGGGCGGTACGGCAGGACGCCCGCAAGCATGACTCTAGCGCCGTTCTTGAGCACGGTCTGGATCAACAATCGTTCGTCGCTCCGAGGCGTTTCATTTTTCCCGCCAGTTCCCGTCGGCTCCTCGGGACCGCCTCCTGTTTTCTACCCTTCATTGCCAAGTGGGTGGTTTCCGTCGGTCGGACTCGGCGGGCTCGTTCTGTTCGATGTTCTGCGATTCGATGTTGCGCGCGGGCTCCGGGATGGGCGATGGACTTTCTCGGTCGACGCCGGACGGGAGTTCTGGGGCATTCTCTAGCTTCAGTTCATCCGCTGCCGCTAGTTGCAAGAGAGTGATAACGGCGGCGGGATAGTGGTGTCGCTGCATCATCAGAACCGGCGCACGGTTCATCTCTATGAATGGCAATGGAGCGATCGTCGCCCGGGATCCGTGGCTCATGCCGATTCTCGAAGAGATCTTGCCTGCCGAGGCAATCGCTTCGATCGAGAGCACCGTAACCGAGAGCTACTGGGAAGCGGCGGTTACAACGGGTTCCATCAGCAACGAGCGGCTGCTAGTGATTGTTTCCAGACGCGCTCGTACGAGGGTCGCGGAGGATCTCTTTGCCAATCCCGCAGCAATCGAGATCGTCCCGGAAGGTCTCGCCCGCCGTTACAGGATTCTCCCGCTCGATGCATCTGCGTCGCGCCTCGAGATCGCGACAGCCAATCCCTACGACGCCGATTGCGAGCGAACTCTCGGTTTCTGGTCCGGACGAACCGTTGGAATGTCGTTGGCACCACCTCTCGCGATTGCTGAAAGAATCGACGAAGCCTACTCGAAGTCGCGTAGACTGAATGCGTGGTCGCTGTCTCCGCCACTTCTACCGGATCCACCCCAGGCTAGCGACCCCGACGAGTTTAGCAGAGACGAAAACCCAACCCAGACCGGTGAATCGGTTATTCGTCTTGTGGATCGTATAGTTGCACAAGGAATCGCCGAGCGTGCGAGCGACATTCATCTGGAGCCGGCGGAGCGGGGAGTCGCGGTGCGATACCGCATCGACGGATTGCTGCGCGACATCATGGTGCTTCCGAAATCGGTTGGGCTGCCGCTGGTTTCGCGCGTGAAGATCATGGCCAGGATGGACATCGCCGACCGCCTCCGCCCTCAAGGCGGTCACGCCACTGTCACGGTGGAGGACGCACGCGTTGACCTGCGCGTGTCGACCCTGCCTGCCTCACACGGCGAAAAGGTCGTGATCAGGATCCTCGACACGCGGTCTGCAGTTCGATCGCTCGAAGCACTCGGACTGGACGAAGTCGATGCGCCCCGGATGCGTCGCCTCCTCGAGGTGCGCGAAGGACTCGTTCTGGTCACCGGACCGACGGGATCTGGCAAGACGACGACCCTCTATGCTGCGCTGCTCGAGATTCAGCGCAGAGGGGTGAACGTCATCACAGTTGAGGACCCGGTGGAGTATCGGATTCCGGGAATCGTCCAGGTTCAGACAAACGAGAAGGCTGGTCTCACATTCGCTTCGGCTCTCCGATCGATACTCAGACAAGATCCGGATGTTGTGCTCATCGGGGAGATTCGCGATCGGGAAACCGCTGCTATCGCGATCCAGGCAGCACTCACCGGTCACCTTGTGTTCGCGACACTGCACACGAACGATGCGTGCAGCTCCATCACGCGTCTCACCGATCTCGGAGTGGACAGCGCCAAACTGGCGGGTGCGCTCAAAGGCAT
>JBDSVO010000323.1:0-14407 GCA_039927215.1 Gemmatimonadaceae bacterium | reverse complement strand
CACCTGGATCGCGGGTGGGAGTGATTGGCGACGCGATCCATTCCTACTGGGCGCACATTGCGAGTCTCAAAATCGTCGCCGAGATCCGACCGAAGGAAACAATCGCGTTCTGGGCGCAGGACTCAGCCGGGCGAGCAAGCCAGCTCGAGCTGTTTCGGTCGGCGGGGGCAGTTGCGATCGTCGCTGATCAGGTTCCGCCGTGGGCCGAAAAGAGCGGGTGGGTTTCCGTGGGGAACAACGACTACTTCCTCCATCTGTTCGCGGAAATGCCCCGAGGCGAGCTGCTGACAAAGGCCAGTGAGTCTGCAGCTGTCACGGACGCCACCCCTCAGCGACATGTAGTTCTGAGTATTCATACTCATTAACGCTTCCGATTGCTGGCATTGGCAGAACAGACAGCTTCACGGCATGTTGCTGAATGAAGTAGCCGACCATCCTGCTGCCGGCACACGAGTAGTGGAGTGAACGTCCCCAGCGTCGGCTCTCGGTTACTTGTAGCTGTGGCCATAGCGAGCGCGGCGGCCCTGATGCCGCTGATCGCATCTACCACAGTCGGTGTCGACAACGACTTTGGCGTATTCTGGTTCGCGGCAAGAGCTCTCTTGCAGGGCCGGGATCCCTACACGCTGATAGGACCGGGTTTCGAGTACGAGGAAGTTCTTCCGTTTCGCTATCCGATCACGTCTGCAATCGCGGCAATACCGTTTGCGGGATTTCAGGAAGTGCCTGCAACGATTGTTTTCGTCTGGGTGTCAACTTGCCTTTTGGCTTATGCGCTCACGGCCGAGGGCTGGTCTCGACTTCCGGTTTTTCTCAGCGTGCCCTTCATTATCGCTCTACAACAGGCACAGTGGTCACCGCTGTTGACGGCTGCGGCCTGCCTCCCGGCTTTGGCATGGATTGTCACGGTGAAACCGAATATCGGCCTCGCCATTCTCGCCGGGGATCAATCCGGCCGCGTACTCAAAGTAGCCGCACTTGGCGGTGGAGCATTGGCGCTCATTGGACTGCTATTCGTGCCAACGTGGCCCGTCGAATGGTTTGCGTCGCTTCAAGGGCCAGGCAGCTTGGGCGCGCCGCTCTTTCGGCCGTGGGGTTGGGTCGCCATCCTCGCACTGCTGCGATGGAGACGACCGGAGGCACGGTTGCTCTTTATTCTTGCGTGCGTGCCACAAACGCCGGCATGGTACGAAGCGTTGCCGTTATTCCTGGTCGCCGTGACATTGCGCGAGACTCTTTTTCTAGCGGTCGTCAGTTCAGCTCCAGTCGCGTTCGAGATGTTGTTCGGCAGAGGTGACGGATTTCTGCGCATGTATCCGAATGGGCTCGAACTAATGCTCTTCGCGTATTTGCCTGCGATCATCATCACGATTCGCCGACCGAACCAGGGCGCGCTGCCGGATTGGATACCGGGGGTCTTCAGGCTTTTTCGGCCACGATGATCGCCTGAACGAACACGTCGCGGGGTCCGAAGTAGTAATCGATCAGGCGGAATCCCGCCTCCTGGACCAACCCCTCGGCGTGCTCTTTCGAACGAATTGGGGAGATCTCGGGCGGGTGAAGCTTGGTTGGCTTTTTCAGTACATCGTTCAAAAGCCAGTGCACTCCCTTGAGCACCGCCACGCTTGTCGCATGAGCGTGTGGCCAGAAAATCACAAGCCTACCGTCAGGCTTGAGTACGCGGTGGAATTGCGCGAGGATCTGGTGAATCTGTTCGCTCGTGAAATGCTCGAGCACGCCGAGATTGTAAATCCCGTCAAATGTATCCGGCGCGAACGGGAGGTTGAGGATGTCCACGTGGCGCACTCCGAACGCCGCAGGATTGTTGCGCTGGTAAACCCTGAGAGCCGAGGGAGAGATGTCGACGGCGGTGATTTTCACTCGTCCCTGCAGCGCCATATCGACTTGACCACTGCCACAGCCGGCGTGGAGGAGATGTGCGCCGACCGCAAAATTCCGGAATACGGCCTTTTCCAGCTGGGGCTTGATCACGGAAACGCGATACAGCTCGGCGATCGCCGCGTAAGCCATCGAGCTGGGCCGCTCCTGTTCGTCCCAGTACGAATCCCAGCCTTGAGAGTCGACAAGGGCCGGGTCAATGCCGGCGCGCGGCCTCCGCGTCGCTTCGCCGGACAATCGGAAGCGCGCCGGCTTCGCGAGGCTTGCGCCGCGAAGCCACATCAGATGCGATCCGCTTCGCACCGTCTCGCGCGCGTTCATCTTCGAGTGGCCGTAGGTACGCGCAGGAAGCTCGATGGGGAATTCCTTCACCGAGAAACCGCTGCGAAGAAGGATGAACATGCTCTCGAAGAAAAACGCGTAGCCTCGTGCGGTGACCAGATCGAACAACTCACGAGGGATTCGTCGCAGATCGTAGCCGCGCAGTGCGCCGGTGGCATCCACCGCAACGCCGAGGACGTTTTTTGTGAGAAAGTGTCCCAATCCGGTGAGCGATTTCCGAAGCGGGTTCCACCACGGCAGGCTATTCGGAGCGAGGTACCGTGATCCGATTGTAACGTCGTACCCCTCGGCATGGTCGATCAATCTCAGGACTTCGGCCGGCGTGTGAGTGAAGTCACAATCCATTGTGATCAGCCGCTCATAGCCGTGATCGTAGGCCCAGCGAATTCCGTCGAGGTGCGCGCTGCCTATGCCCAGCTTTCCTGCCCGATGAATCGCGGAAAGGCGCGGGTGCTCGCTCGCTAGTCGATCGAGAATCTCGCCGGTGCCGTCGGGCGAGCAGTCGTCCATGAACAACAGATCGGTATCCAACCCGAGTGCGAGGAGCTGTCGGGCCATGTTCTCGACGTTTTCACGCTCGTTGTATGTCGGGATGAAAATGAGAGTCTTAACCGGCATTGTGCTGCGCGGCTTCGAGAAGAATTGCGATCATCGGCGCGAATGTCACCCGCGGACTCCAGCCCGTGCGCTCGCGCAATTTAGCGGAATTGCCGACCCGCGTCCCGGAGCGGCGGGTAAGAACATTGCTGTCCTCGACGACATGAGAGCGCCAATCGAGCCCGAGCAATCCGAAAGCGACCTCCGCGAATTCCTGCACGCTTCGCGGCTCGCCTGATGCAATGACGTAATCGTCAGGCGATGGTTGACGCACAACGCGGATCATGGCATCGACATAATCAGGCGCGTATCCCCAATCGATTCGCGCCGAGAGATCGCCAAGCACCAGCTTCTCGTCCGAGCCTCGGGAAATTGCGACCGCACTCCGAATGATTTTCTGTGACACGAAGCTGCGCCGTCGAAGGGGAGACTCGTGATTGTAGAGAATGCCAGCAGAAGCATGAAGCCCATGCATCTCACGATAGAAGCGGCATGCATTGACTCCGGTCGCCTTTGTGATCCCGTAGATACAGCGCGGCCGCATTGGGGTCCGTTCATCCTGGGTGTCCATCGTCACGTCGCCGAATACGAGCGACGATGCGGCGTAGAAAACTCTTGCATCGAGGTCCTGTTTTCGAATTTCCTCGAGGACATGGACCAATCCCGTGACATGCACCTCGAGACTCGAATTGAACAGGGCTGCATCGTCGGCTCCGACAGGCTCTTCGGACGCCTGGTGTACTGCGGGAAGATAGTAGATCTCATCGGGCCGCCATCGTCCAAGGAGCGTCGCCATCTGTTCTCGCGACGATATGTTGATCGGCGCGAGGCCGTCGGTCGCTGTCCCGCGCAGCGAATCACGACCGAGTCCGAGTACAGCGCCGCCATCAGCCGTGATGCGGTCGAAGAGGATGCTTCCGTCCTGCCCTTCGCTTCCGATGATGAGCGCCCGCGTCATTCTCCCGCTGTGCCCACCACCTCGATGGCGGGGAGAGGGAAGATCATCCTGCCGCCGTTTCGGAGGAACTCCGCTTCGCGCTCGATGAGGTTTTCGCGGAAATGCCAGGGCATCACGAGAAAGTAGTCGGGCTTCATGGCGCGCGCTTGCGCTTCTGATATAATCGGAATACCCGTTCCCGGCGTAAAGCAGCCGAACTTGTCCTCGTTCACTTCGGCGATGTACGGCAGCTGCTGGGTCGTAAATCCGCAGAACTGGAGAATGACGTTCCCTTTTGTCGAGGCACCGTACCCCAGAATCCGTGCGCCTTCGTTCTGCAGCCGATCGATCAGCGCGACAAGCGCATCGCGATGCGCGAATACGCGCTCGGCAAACCTCTCGAGGGGGGCAAGAGTGTCGAGGCCGATTAGCTCTTCTTCACTGGCGATGTGCTCGATCGCTTCGGTTTGCGGCTGAAAATGCGATGCGGCCTTCGCGACGCTTACCGCGAAGCTTCCGCCGTTCACCTCGTTCAGCTCCACGTCGACGATCTTGAGTCCGCAGCGTTTCATCATCCACTGCACCTGGCGCAATCCGTAGTACTCCAGATGCTCGTGGCAGATCGTGTCGTATGCGGTTTGTGACAGCATGAGAGGCATGTAGCTCTGCTCGAAGTGCCACATTCCCTCGTCGTCGAGCACATTCGCGACCTGTCGGACAAAGTCCAGAGGCCGCTCCAGATCGTAAAACATCGCGATGGAAGTGATGATCTTCGCCTTGCGGTTTCCCATCGCCTGCTGAAAGCGCTCAGCCGAGAAAAAGTCGGCAATGACGTGAACGCCGGGGGGGTACAATCGCCGAAACCGCGCTGCCGTCGGATCCATTCCGACACGAGTGAGCGCGGGCGGGTAAAAGGAAAGGGTAGTCCCGTCGTTGCTTCCGATGTCCAGGACCAGATCGTCCGCGTCGAGCTCGACGAGTGCGCGCAATGCCTCAACTTTCTTGCGCAGGTGACCCACCATTGATCGGTTCAGTGAGGACCGATAGCCGTAGTTCTCTCCGTAGAGCTCGGAGGAGCTATAGGAGTGGCGCAGCTGGAGAAGCCCGCACGCTTCGGGCCCTTGGCACTTCACAAGCTCCAGCGGACCACTCGTCAGTGGCTGATCCCGACGTCTCGGAAACACGCCTGTCAGTGACTGCTCGCCGAGGTGAAGGATGGAAAGCAGGTGCGTGTTGCCGCAGATTCGACACGACTCTATTGAGTGGAAATGCTCCATGAGCGGAAGAAAGGTGCGCGAAGCAAGGTCGTGCGGGAAGCTTCCGCTGCACGACGATTTTTGCGGACTTCGAGTCAACATCAGGATTCTTCAAGGGAAACCAAGACCAGTGGAAACCGCTTCGGTGATGTTGTGACTGACGTCAGCGTCAAACCCCAATCCATCACCGGTTCAAGGGGATGGGATCTGACCCTGGTCGGACTTGGCGCTGTGGCGCTGATTTTTTTGCTCGTGTGGCCGACTGTTCAGGTCGCACTTGGCGGAGACCAGTATGTTTTCCTCGCCCGCCGGCTCGCGGAGGGCGGGCTGGACGTTGATAACTTGCCGCCACGTTATGGCGATTTCGCGCCGTGGCAGGGCCACAAATACCTGCCGTTCGGACCGCTCCCCGCACTCCTATTGGTCCCACTGCTTCCGCTTCTCCATGCGGGGATGGCTCTCGTGTTCGTGGGCTACGCGTTTACCGCGGCCAACGTTCTCATCCTGTATCGTGTACTCGGCCTTATGGGAGTGGCCGATGAACGGAGGCACTGGGCAACGCTCCTCTATTTTGCGGGCACGCCGTACCTCGGCGTAACGCTGATTGGCATCTCGACGTACTACGCGCACATCGTTGCGACGACTTTTCTTCTTCTCGCGATACATGAAGCATTCGGAAAGCGACGTTGGCTGCTGGTAGGACTTTTTGTTGGCCTGTCAGGCGCATGTCGGTTCACCGAAATCTTTGCGCTGCCCTTCTTCATCTGGATGGCGGCAGCCGGTGACGTGGCAGTGAACGCCGTGCAGTCTCAGCGACACCGCTTCGAAACGCGTCCCGCCAAGCCCTTCCCGCGTTTTGCCATGCTTCTCAGCGGGTTCGCAGTACCGATGCTCCTCCTGTGCGCTTACAACTATGCACGCTTCGGCACCATCGCCGAGACTGGCTTCGGCAAGGCTGTGCTATATAGGGATGTCCTTTACGAGGCGCGTTCAGCTGGCCTGTTCAGCCTAGCCCACGTCCCAAAGAATGTCTTCATGATGCTGCTGCAGGGTCCGCAACCCGTAGGCGGCGATTCCACTGCTGTTCTTCGCTTTCCATATGTCGAGCCGTCGCGATGGGGAATGGGACTCTTTTTCACATCGCCGGCGCTGCTTTACGTCTTTCGGGCGCGGTTGAATGAGACGCTGGTAAAGGCATGCTGGATTGCCACGCTAACCTTGCTGGTTCCAATCCTCGCCTATTATGGAATTGGCTACCTGCAATTCGGTTATCGCTACGCTCTCGATTTCATGCCGTTTCTTATAGTATTGGTCGCGCGGGGATTTCCCGATCCAATGACGAATCGAGCACGCCTCCTGGTGGCGGTCAGCGTTGTGATAAATATCTGGGGAGCACTGATGCTCGCGGTGTGGCTCTAGGTACGCTTCGCTGCAGACCTTTGGAATGCGGCACGCTTTGCCGATATATTGGAGCGAGGGGGCGTTAGCTCAGCTGGGAGAGCGCCTGGTTTGCAACCAGGAGGTCGCAGGTTCGATCCCTGTACGCTCCATTGAGGTCTGCCGCGTCACGGCCGCCAGCCAGACGCGACGAAGAGTTGGGCATTTTCGTATGCATTGACGCTTCCGCGCACCTCGACGTGCACCGACTCCAACGTCGTCGAATGCCGTTTAAGGAAATCACCGACCATGAGCGACCACTGCGCCAGGTAAGCGTTCGTAGGCCACGGCTGGTGTCCTGGCAAGGGTGCAGGAGGCAGAGGCGCTAAGGGTTGAACGGCAGATGGCAGCTCCAATCGTCCGACGATGAAAACGCGATGCCCGGCGCGCAAAGCCTCGGTTGCCTGAGCAATCACTTGCCGAGCTGGTGAAGTCTGATCCGGCACCATCATTTGCTGCTTCAGAAGGTCGTATCGGTGAAACCGATGGAAGGCAATCGGCGGCACTGTCATCCAGCCGGCCCGCCCGTTGTAGTACCGATTAAAGGTGACGCCGAAATGCCAGTGGTTTACGAGCACCAAGTCGCCGGGTTGAGCAATTTCATGCAGCCGCGAAGCCACGAGATCCACATTGGTCATTCGCTGCCGCACAGCGGCCATGGCCGGAAGAAATGTTGCGCTCGCGAGGAGCAGGACCACGACGAGCCTTGCGATTCGTAAGAGCGGCGTCTGACTCACCACCCCGAACACCGCATCGATACACACGCCCGCCAGCGCCAACAAAGTGAGATAATACCACGGTTGGGTTTCGTAGGAGAGCCTGTGGAGAAAAACGAAAATCGCCAGCACGCCGACTACAAGCGTGACAAGCGCGAAAAGGACTGCCTCTCGCTGCCTTTGCGATATACCTAGCTGGCCAGGCAACCGAACGGCGCGCACTCCGGCGAGAATTGTGAGTGCGAATAGGACAACCCATGCATCGAGCACCCACGGACCGGCCGGACGGAGTGTCTGTTGCAGCTTTGCGACGAACCAAATCAGGTCGTAGTCATAGATCTGCACCAGCACGTTCCAGGTGCTTGCATTCCTGATTGTCCCTGCGTACGGCAGAATCGAAATCGCAGCAAGACCACCGATCAACACAACCAGGCCCGCGCGCTTCCAGGCCCTGTTCAATGCGCAAACCGCGACTGCCCCGGCACAGAACGCGAGCAGGAGCACAGAGTTGTAGTAGAGGGTGTGAACACTGGCGATTGCCGCAATCGCTGCGGCAGCAAACCGCCGTCCAATGGGTTTCTCTACGAATCGCCACAACAAGGCACCAGTGAGAAGAATGAGCGCAATGCCGAATCCATACGCGCGCATGGAATCGCCCCAAACGATCAGGCTCGGACTCATCGCCAGCAACGAGAGCGATAGCAGAGGAAATGAATTTCGAAACGTCCGCGCGTTGAGCCATAGAACACCGACGACACTCACGCCGACACAAAAGCCCAGGACACGAAAAGCCGGATCGTTCATCTGCCCGACGAGCGCCGAGTACCCACGAACTATCAACAGCCAGAGCAGAGGGAACGAATCGTATTGAAGGTTGTTCCAGACTTCTCCCAGCGTTGGGAGGGTGGCGAGTCTTACCGTATTTGCTTCATCCCGCCACAATGGACCCGCGGACGTCGCAGTCATCACATGAAGTGAGACCACAGCCAGCGTGAGAAGCACTGCTGTTAGCCATTCGAGACGCCAGATAATGACGTCTCGCCGAATTGACGGATCGGCACCAGATTCGTGTTTCCGCATATGTGACACCAAGCCAACTCGGGTGACGTCTTGGATTGCGACGAGCCAGATGCGCCCGCGAACAAATCAGCCGGAGATCATCTGACGGTTAACCGCATCGACCGGCCACAAATGTCGGCACTTCGAACGTTGAATGTCAGCGGGTAACCCCGAAGGCTTCCCATGGGGGGCAAACTGCCCCACGCGGATACAACGAATTCTCTTCGCCTTGATCATGGCGGCGCTCAGCACCGGGTGGTGGGCCAACACTCACATCGGTTGGCTGGGTACTCCACCCCCGGGGGCAGCTCAGCCGGGTAAAGTCTCGGACTTCGATCAGGTCTGGCAGGCCGCGACGGCGTTGATCAACGGCGGAGATCCCTATGTTCTCATGGGACCAGGACTCGTTTTTCACCTGGAGGATCCAGTTCTCTATCCCGTCACCGCGTTCGTCGCTGCGATACCGCTTGTGTATGTGCCGGAAATCTGGGCAACAATGGTATTCCTCTTCCTTTCGACATTTCTCATGGCGTACGGGATCACGGTAGATGGATGGCACCGCCTCCCGATCTTCGTCTCGCTGTCGTTCATCACATCGGTCTGGCTTGTTCAATGGTCGATGCTGATGACTGCGGCGCTTTTCCTTCCTTGGATAGCGGTTTTCACATCCGTTAAACCGCAGGCGGCTTTGCCGATTGTCGCCGCTTCCGAGTCGCTCGCAACACCAATTTTTGCGTTTGCGGGAACGCTCTGCCTGCTCGCGATAAGCCTCGTAATGATGCCCGGATGGCCCATCGAATGGTTTCAATTGATCTCGTCTTCCCCCTATGTGTCGGCGCCGATTACACGGCTGGGCGGCTTCATAATACTCCTCGTGCTCCTTCGCTGGCGGCGTCCGGAAGCGTGGCTCGTTCTCTTCTTCGCCTGCATCCCGCAGACGCCGTATCCGTACAATGTGCTCCTCCTGCTGGCCTTGCCAAACACCTGGCGCGAGGCAGGAGTTCTCTCGATTGTATCTTCGCTCGGCTCACTCGTCAGGCAGCGAGCGCACGTTCATGACCTGCCCAGCCTCCACATCATGGCTAACATGATGGTTGCTTCCGCATTTATTCCCGCCACGATCATGATTCTTCGACGTCCCAACGAAGGGAAGGGGCCATGGTGGATGCAACTCATTGCAGCCAAGCGCCATCGCCGGCCGGATCAGCTGACACGCGTTCCGAAGCAAGGTTCGGCCGCCGGAGAATGATCAAGAGGGCTAGCGAACCCAAACCATCAAGGACGCCAGCCCTCGGCGGTAAAAAGCTGCACATTCTCGTAATCACTCACCGGTCCGGCAACCATCACTGGCACCGCGACAATGCGAGTGGAATGCGTTTGCAGGAAGTCTCCAACCAATGACGACCATTGACTGTTGTACAGGCGTTCTGGCCACGGCTCTATTCCCGGGAGTGGCGCGGGCGGCAGCAGATTCGGGGGTTCGTTTCCCGTTGAAAAATCCAGCTGGCCCACGACGAAGACACGATGGCCAGCCCGCAACGTCTCGCGCGCTCGATCGATGACCGGGCGAACAGGCGCGCGCTGATCCGCGAGCATCATGTTCTTCTGAATGATGTCGTATCGGTGAAACCGGTGGAAGTCGAAGAAGGGGACGGTCATCCAGCGCGCGGTGCCGCGGTAATAGCGGGCGAAGGTGATGGCGGTATGCGACGAGTTGATCAGGACGAGATCGTCAGGCCGGCCCATTGCGGAGAGCCGGGAAGCGATGACGTCCACATTCGTCATCCGCTTCCGCACGGCGTGAACGGCCGGAACGAATGTCGCACCCGCGATGAGCAGAACCACGCCGAGCCGGGCGATCCGATGAGCCGGGGAGTGAATCACGGCTCCGAACACTGCATCGATATAGACTGCGCCTACGGCGAGGAGGCTAAGGTAGTACCACGGCCGAGTGTAGTAGGAGAGATTCTCGAGAAACAGGAAGATGGCAACAACTGCCACCACCAGCGTGACAATCGAAAATAGAGCCACTTCTCGTTCGCGCGGCGAGATCGCGAGGCTCGCCGGACGGCGGACAGCGCGAACGCCGACGAAAACCGCGAGTGCGAATAGCACAACCCAGACGCCGAGCGCCCATTGGCCGGCAGGCCGCAGCGTTTCATCCAACATTTCCCGGAACCAGGCCAGGTCGTAATCCGGCATTCGTACGACTGTGTCCCATCTCCGTGCGTCGCGAATGGTCGTCGCATAGGGGACGATTGAAATGGCAGCCACCAGGCCGATCAGCACCACCAACGCAGACTTTTTCCATGCCCTGTTCAGCGCGCAAACGGCGAACGCGCCTGCACAGAACGCCAGCAGCAACACAGAGTTGTAGAAAAGCGCGTGGACGCTTGCGATCGCCGCGACTGCTGCCAACGCAAAACGAGCTGGACTCGGCTCTTCCACGAATCGCCACAGCAGCGCACCAGCCATCAGCACAACCGCAATCCCGAAGCCGTAGGCGCGAATCGAATCGCCCCAAACGATCAGGCTCGGACTCATCCCGAGCAATGCAAGAGAAGATAGAGGGACTGAATGCCGAAACGTCCGCGCTGCAAACCACAGCGCGGCTACGACGCAGAGGCCAATACTAAATCCGAGGATACGGAATGCCGGGTCGTTCATCGGCCCTACGAGCGAGCTGAACTCCCGCAAAATGAAAGGCCAGAGTATAGGGAAGGCTTCGTGTTCCAAATTCGTCCAAACCTCCCCCAAGGTCGGCAAAGTAGCGAGCCCCAGGACGGCTGCTTCATCACGCCAGAGCGCACCTGCGGATGTCGCGGCGATCACATGAAGGGATACCACGGCGAGACTCAATAGAACCGCCACGATCGTCTCCGCTTTACCGATCAAGGGAGACGCCTTTCCGGCGCGAGTCAGCACGCGATCAGCGTGCGACGATGACCGAAGTCACCCAGAATCTCCTCCATTCGTTTTCTTTGAGTCATCTCGTTCACTATAAATCCAACTGCGCCGCTGCGGCGAGCCTCAAGCCAATGCTCGAGCCCAGCCGTAGACTGCAGAGAAGCACTTCCTGCGAGCGAACCTCGGCAAACGCCGCTGACGAATCATCACTGGTTACCATTAGCCCGTGATGAATACGCACGGCTGGCCCTGGGGGGAGAATAGACCAACTCCATTGCGACGATTTACTCTCGCGGTGGTTGTTGCGACGATAGCTGCAGCCGTAATCGTCCACCGCTTCGTTACCGAGCCAACTTACTACGGTGATTTTTCGCTGGTGTGGTTCGGCGCGCGCTCATTACTCAACGGCGTCGACCCTTACCAGCTCGTCGGCCCCGGCCTGACGTTCACGCTGGATTACTCACTCCTGTATCCGGGCACCGCCTTCGTTGCCGCGATGCCCCTGGCGGCTTTGCCTCAGCCTGCCGCGGTGACCGCATTCGTATGGATATCCACCGCGTTACTCGTCTACGGGATGACGGCCGACAGCTGGCATCGTTTGCCCATACTGGTGTCACTCACGTTCCTGCTCAACGTTACAGCGGCTCAGTGGACGATCCTGATGACCGCTGCTGTATACATCCCGGCACTTTGTTTTTTTATTCTGGTTAAGCCGCAATCGGGCGTCCCGATAGTTGCATCTGCGAGCACCCCTCGCGCCTGGATCGCGCTGGCGACGGGAGTTCTCGTGTTAGTAACTGTCAGCCTGCTTCTTCTTCCGACGTGGCCGCAGGAATGGTTTGCCCTGGTGTCTCAGCGTAGTGGCCACATGCAGGCGCCGATTCTTCGTCTGGGCGGCCCCCTGATCGCATTGGTTCTGATGAGATGGCGGCGACGCGAAGCGTGGCTGGTTTTTACGATGGCCTGCATGCCGCAGACCTGGGATTGGTACAATGTCCTGCCGCTTCTCACGGTTGCGGCAACTTACAGAGAGGCATATGTGCTCTCTCTCGTTTCCACAGTTGGTGGCTTCATCGCCGTTTATCTCGCTATGCACATCCACTCCCAGAACGAGCTGCTGAGAGTCGGCGGTGCAACAATGGTTGTGTTTGCATACCTGCCGGCCGTCGTCGCGGTTCTACGACAACCGACGGAAACCGAGATGCCCTGGTGGCTTTCCTATTTCAAAAACCAATCGAAGCAGTGGCTGACTCGGTCGATTATCCAGGCAGGCCGTGGGCGGGCGCCATAACACATTCGCGATTGCGATTGGCGCTTAGTCCACCCACATTCTCCGCACGGTTGGCCCACCAATTTCAAGGAGTATATCTATGTGGCTCGGAGTGGCCGCGGTCCTGATTCTGCTTTGGGTATACGCCTACTTCCTCAGCCCGATGGGCGGCATGGCGATCCATTTGCTGCTCGTCATCGGGCTCGTCGCCCTTGTCTACCATTTCATGAAAGCGAAGCCCACGCCTCCGGCGTAGCAGAGTAGCCGCAACGCGGTCAGTCCTGCCTGGCTGAGTCCATCAACGATGCTCGGCTGGCCGCGGAGTCCGACACACTCAACGCTTTACGCAAAACCTTCGACCCCGGAATCGGGAGCGTGCTGATCACGCTGTCCCGCTCACGCTGCGATGACCGGCGGGGAACCGCCCCATCGTCAGAGCAGGCGACGCATGCGGCTGCCACCAACACGAGTGGCGCAATCAATCTGAGAGAACTTCGCATGTCAGGTTGACGGTCACACGGAGCGGCGCGTCACATGGCGGCTTATACTATTCCCACATGACCCAGCCTGCACCCGTCGAAGAACGCGCCAGGGGGAAGCCGCGCCGCCCCTCAGGATTGGGAATCGGCCCGGCGCTTGGCGTCACGATTACATCGCTCATCGTCTGCATTGGGGCAACCGTCGCCGTCCTTCGCGGAGAGTACTCGACCCTGGTCGAAGAAGTACTCGCCGCCGCCGCGCTCATCAGCTTCGGCTTCGCCGTCTATGGCATACTACGAATGGTGCTCGCGCTGATCGAGACTGCCAGCGAGCGAAGACGCAGGACCCGCGAAGTCACCGAGCGGCGAAAAGCTGAAAGAGACGAGCCTCCCGAGTGAGCGGCGCTGCTACTGCTGCGCCACCACTGCCTTGACCTGAGCGTACACCAGCGCATCCTCGTGTAGCTGGCCGTGCTTCATGCACGCCGTCTTCGTGTTCGTCGCCCCCGAGATCGTCGCGCTCTGCTGCGGATAGATCACCTCGTCGCACGATGTCCACCACGTCGCGTATCGCGGCGTGCCCCAGCTCTCGTCGCCCGAGTTCAGTGAGTTCACGAACTTTGACAGATAGCGCATCTCGACGCACGATGTCTGGCCGCAGAAAGACGCCGTAACTGTGCCGTGGTTCGTGCCGCCGAGCGCAACGAGCGCATCCACTTTTCCGTCGCCGCCGAGGTACTTGACGTAATACCGCGCGGACAGGGTGCCCATCGAGTGGGTGATGATGTCGACCTTGCTCGCGCCTGTCAGTGCGAGAATCGAATCCACTTTGGTCTTGATGAGCTGCGCCGTCCATGGCAAGGCGGGGCTCGAAGTACGGATTTTCCCGGCACGATCAGCCGGGAGGGCGCCGCCAATATGATACGGATGTTTCCGAGAAGCAACGCCGGGCTCAGAGCCCCTTATCGAGCATCGCCGCCAGCGCCGCATACGGGAGTGCCCCCGATTGCCGAACCATCTCCTTCCCGTCGACGAAGACTATCGACGTCGGTATGCCACGGATGTTGAACGACATCGACGTAGTCGGTGCCTGGTCGGTGTTGAGCTTTGCGACTATCGCGCGTCCGCTGTACGCCGCCGCGAGCTGGTCTACCGCCGGCGCCATCATCTTGCAGGGGCCGCACCAGTCCGCGTAGAAGTCCACTAAGACCGGCACCTCACTCTCTGCAACGGTGCGCGCGAAGCTCTCATCGTCGAGATGAAGCGGGCGATCGAGCAGCATCGGCTTCCCGCATTTCCCGCATTTCGGGCGGTCCGCAGCGCGAGTGACATCCACCTTGTTCCAGCTCCCGCAGAACTGGCACCGTAGCGTTGCCTTGGGGGCGATCGTCTTCACGTCAGTCATTTCGTCTCTCTTTGCAGTCGGTTGCGACGGTTTTCAAGGCGTTCGATAACGAAGTGTTGCATAACGCGAGACTGCAAAAAACGCGGCACTTCGGCGGCGCGTG
>JBDSVO010000322.1:0-6092 GCA_039927215.1 Gemmatimonadaceae bacterium | reverse complement strand
GCTGTGCTCCGGGGACGAGATGCGGTGTTACGCGAAGAGTATATAGTAGTGGGCGCGCACTTCGATCATCTCGGGCGCTCGACTACATTCGCATCTGATCCCGAGGCAAAGGATGCGATCCGGAACGGGGCCGACGACAACGCGTCAGGGACGGCCGCCGTGCTCGAGCTGGCGAGACTCTTCGCGAAGAATCCACCGAAGCGCTCGATAATCTTTGCGAACTTCAGTGGCGAGGAGCTCGGCCTTCTGGGCTCGCAATACTTTGTCGAGCATCCGCCCGTGCCGATCGGGCGCATTGTAGGGATGCTGAACTTCGACATGGTGGGCCGTCTGAAAAACGACAAGCTCACCGTGTACGGAACCGCGACAGCGTCCGAGTTCAAGGCACTTCTCGACAGCGCGAACGCGGCCTCGTCGAATGGCTCATTTCAGCTAAGTGGAATTGGCGATGGCTTCGGGCCGTCCGATCAGACGTCGTTTTACGCGAAAGACATCCCGGTGCTGCATTTCTTCACCGACCAGCACGAGGATTACCATCGCGCGACAGACGATGTCGAGAAGATCAATTCATCAGGCGAAGCCCGCGTCGTCGATCTAGCGCACAAGGTGGCGCGCTCGATTGCCAACCGCCCAACGCACCTGACGTTCGTAAAAATTGCCGCGCCCGCGCGCTCGATGAGCCGGCAGGGGTCGCAGACTTACCTCGGTTCAGTTCCCGATATGGCAGCAACCGACATCGTGGGCATGCGGTTGATGGGAGTGAGGCCTGACAGTCCAGCCGACAAAGGCGGTCTCAAGACTGGTGACGTAATCGTCGAATTCGGCGCGACGGCGGTGAAAGATCTTTACAGCTACACGGATGCTTTGTATGCCCACAAACCCGGCGACGTGGTCAAAATCGTCGTGATGCGCGACGGGAAGCGTGTCGACCTGAGCGTTACACTCGGCAAACGCGGCGGCTAGGACAGTAAGAGCAACAGCAATTAACCGCAGAGAACGCAGAGAACGCAGAGGACCGAAGTTCAACCGGAACTTCGGTCCTCTGCGTTCTCTGCGTTTTAATTGCCGTTGCTTCTACTGTCCTGACTTTGTAGCCTCGGGAAGCAAGACGAACCGGGCGTAATTGGCTGTATTGAAGTACTGTCTTGCGGATTGCTGGATTTGAGCAGGAGTGAGCCGCTTGACCATATCGTCATAGACCGACGTGAGTCCCCCGAGATCCTCGCCAGCCGCGTCGCGCGCGATGATGTTGCCGAGCCAATAGGAGTTCTGCTTCGTCTCGACCTCGCGAGAGCGGAGAATCTGCTCCTTCACCTTGTCGATATCGCCTATTGGCGCGGGCGAAGTTTTCAACGAATCGATCAGCGCAAAGACAGCCTTCGTCAGAGGCTCGACGTTCTCGGGCGACGATCCGAACGATACGGATATAGTGTACTCACCGCGCGGCTCGCGGCTGCATCCGCCACCGACATTCGGGCTGTAAGTGCCACCAAGCTTCTCACGCAACGTCTCGTTCAGACGCATTTGCACCAGTTGCGTCAGCGCGCGCAAGGCGAACCTGTTCTCCGGCGTGCTGACGCACGCTCCTGTGAACTGAATCAGAGTGTTTGCTTTTGGCTCAGTTCCCTTGTGAACGGTGCGCTGAATCACGCCTTTCGGCGGCGCGCCCCCGGCATCCCGCCAATTCTCCTTTCGTCCGAGCGAAGGCAGGCTCGCCAGATACTGCTCGACCAGCGGTTTGAGAGAAATCGTGTCGACATTTCCGACGAAGACGAACGTAAAGTCGCTCGCGTCGGCGTACCGGTCCTTGTAAAACGCGAACGATTTCGCCGGATTCACTTCCGCGAACACCGCGGGGGTGAAGGGTCTCTCCCGAACACTGTGCTGGCTCATCGTGACCTGCACTGTGTCGTTGAACACCTCTTCGGGCGACGAGCCGCGGTTCGCCAGGAACGGGGTTACCTGGTTCTTGAACGCCGCAAATGCGACGCTGTCGAGCCGTGGCGCGGTAAAGCCGAGATAGATGAGCTGGAACAACGTCTCCATATCCTTGGGCGATGTGCGTCCGTTCAACCCCTCACTGGTCTCTGAGATAGACGCAGAGACGCTCACTGCCTTCCCGCTCAGCTTCTTCTCGAGATCGATTCGGTTGAAGCCACCCACACCGCTGATGCTCATGATCTGAGCTGCGAGCGTAGCTGACACGATGTCTGCGTCGGAAGCGAGTGATGTGCCTCCTTTGCTATAGGCGCCGACAAGCACTTCGTCGGCCTTGAAGTCAGTTGGCTTGACGATGACTCGTGCGCCATTCGACAATTTCCATTCAGTCGCCACAATGCTGGTGATCGCGCGCGTGCTCACGACCTTGCCTGACTTTGGCGGCGCAGTCAGCAGCGCCTCGGCGGAAAGATTCTCCGTGTACGCAACGATCGGTGCTTTCGATGCGCGATCGAATACAGCCAGCAAGGCATTCTCCGTCGGCACAGGGACGCCTGCCTTCACCGGCGCCTGCGCGATGATTACCCGATTCTCGTCGGTGATCCAGTTGCTTGCGAGCTTGTTCACTTCCGCGAGCGTAACCGTACCCGCAATCGACTGCACGAGCTTGTACTCGTATTCAATCCCGGGAATGCCTTCGTCCTCGAGGAAGTGGCGGATGTATTCCTCCGCGAACTGCCCCGACTGCGTCTTTTCGCGCTCGGCGTATGCGCGCTCGTATGAGCGAATCAGGTTCTGCTTCGCGCGGTCGAGCTCGGACTGAAGAAATCCAAACTGGTCAACGCGACGCGCTTCCTTGAGCAGTGCCTCGAGCCCCGCTTCGATGCCGCCGTCTTTCACCCCCGCAGCGAGCGCGAAAGCTTCAGTCGTTCGAGCAAAAAAGCTGCTCTTCGACGCACTGGCGCCGAGGAATGGTGCATCGGGCTTCTCGGCGATCTCCTGGAAGCGACCGTTCAGCATCGACAGGTACAGACGTTCGACGATTTCGCGGCGATAGTCTCCAACAGTTCGCAGGGAAGTAGCAGCGAGCTTCCAGATGACGTTGACGCCCGACGACGTCGCTTCCTTGTCGCTTGCGATCGCCACTAAAGGCGTCGTGTTGGCGGGGACATCGTAGATAAGACGCTTCGGAGCATCCTTTTTCGCCGGGATGCCGCTGAAATGCTTTTTGATCTGCGCCTCGATCTGTGCCGGGTCGAAATCGCCGACGGCGACAACCGCCATGAGGTCAGGCCGGTACCAGTTCTGGTAGAATGCGCGGATCTTCGAAGGACTGACGGACATGATGCTCTGTTCCGTCCCGATCGGAAGTCTCAGCGCATATCGCGATCCTTTGAACGCGACAGGCAGCCACTGCTTCAGCATCCTTTCATCTGCGCCTTTCCCGCTGCGCCACTCTTCGCGCACTACGCCTCGCTCGTTCATGACTTCTGTCGAATCGAACGTCTGCCCGTGAGCCCAGTCCTCCAGAATCGTGAACGCCTGCTCGATGATCCGCGCGGTGTCTGTCGGCACGGGAAGTATGAAGACGGTCTCGTCAAATCCCGTGTACGCGTTGAGGTCCGCTCCGAATCTGACTCCAATCGACTCTAGGTACTTGATCAGATCGTTCTTTGCGAAATGCGTTGTGCCGTTAAAAGCCGTGTGCTCTACAACGTGAGCGAAGCCGAGCTGATTCTCGGTTTCGAGTATCGAGCCGGCGTTGACGACCAGCCGCAACTCGGCCCGCTTCTCGGGCTTCGGGTTCTGGCGGATGTAGTAACGGATGCCGTTGGGGAGCGTCCCGATCTTGACCTTGCGGTCGACAGGGAGTCGCGTGCCGAGTGACGGAGTAGCAGAAACCGCCGGCTTCGGCTGCTGCGCGAGACCGAGAACTGGCAGAAGGAAGAGAAAGGCTCCAGCGAGCTGACGAATTCGTGGCATGTATGTCGGGAGAAAAGGTGCTGTCGGTCTCACCAGTGCGGCGGCCGTTGTCTGATGCAATATGCCGTTCGCGGGAACTGAAGCGTAATTCCCGCGACTGCCACGTTTTTACCCTGTGGACCCCGGCGGGTTCAGGAGTCAGCCCGCATCCTCCTCCCGCACCGTTAACATGAACACCACGACCCCAATCGCCCCCGCGCCGGCTGCTACGTAAAAGGGCAGCGGGGGCGAGACCTTCCACAGCAGTCCGCCAACGAAAGCAGCCGGAGCGATCGCGACGCTTCGCCCGAAGTAGTACAGACCGACGACCCGCGCCCTGACCTCTGGCTCTGCGAGATCGATGATCAGCGCTTTCCGAGCGGGCTCCCCGACTTCCCGCAGACCGCCGACAACAAAGGCCGCGAGCAGCCAGCCGAAGCTCGGCGACGATACAATTGCGAGTGGGAATAGAGTAAACGCGACAAACGTCGCCACGACGAATGGCTTCTTGCCCGTGTAGCGCGCAATTCGCGCCGCAGGGATGTACACGAGGATTGACGTCAGCGATTGAACGGCGACAGCAACGCCGAAGCCCTGGGGGCCGATGCCCACTATGGTAACGGCGAAGATGACGAGGAAGACATCCACCATCGCGTCGCAGATCCGGATGAAGACGTCCGAGATGAGAAGCCAGCGGAGGGGGGAAGGGAAACGTCGCCAGACGCCGAGAATATTCGTAGGCACCCGCTCCGGAATGCGCGGAATGTTGATTCGCGCAACTACGAGCAGAGTAGCACACGCAAGCACGATCGAGATCAGAAGACCGGCCCTGACTCCGGTCTGAACTCCGGCGCGCGAGATCATCAAACCGCCAACGACCGGAGCGATTACGAGTGGAACCCGCCTTAGCACTGCCTGCACCGTGAATCCCATCGTTCGCATTGAGCGAGGCAGTGCATCGCCAACGACAGCAAAGAGCGTCGGGCTCGCCATGCTGTCCCACGCCTTCACCAGCGCTAGCGCAAGGAACGCGAGCTGCCAGGAATTCATCGCCAGGTAGACAGCATAGCCGAAGGCGGCAAGCACGATGAAGGAGAGCAGCGCGCGCCGTCGCCCATACCGATCGGCGATCCAGCCGCCCGGATACTGATACAGGCCGTCCAGGAGATCCTCGATTGTCCCGAACAGTCCAATGGCGACAATGGGCGCACCGAGCGCCTGGAGGTATCGCGGAATAAACCGACGCCAGAGATTCTCGCCGAGCGCGAGAAGAAACATCGCGGCGGAAACGGCGACGATGTTGCGCTCCAGGCCAAAGAAATCAACAAGCCGGTCGCGCCGCGTGTGAGCGCGGCCCGGCTCGGCTAGAATGACAGCTGAGTCGCTGTTCACCTTGGCAGCCCCTGGGAACGAGAGTTAGTTCGCTCGCCGGCTGTTTGTCAGATCCAGAGCAGCACGTAGTCCTCGCGCGATCACTACCGCGTCATCACTTGCCCAGAAATGCATGAAGAGGAGCCGCGGCGATTCGTCCAGCATGTGACTGTGGAGAGCGGTTACTTCAATGCCGCCATTTCGCAGTGCTCCAATGACGCGATTCACTTCGGCTGCAAGCAGCACAAAGTCGCCCGTTGCCACGGCTCGTCCGCCGCCTGTTGGCTGAATGTTGATCGCCGTCGCAACTCCCATCGAAGGCGGAATAACGACGCCATCGGCACGAACCAGTTCAGCGCGTGGAACGCTGACCTGGTAGACCCCGCCATTCACCTTGCCCGCCCGCCCGAGTGCGCGCGCTATCCCGGCAGTATCGAGCTCGACTGCGGTGGGCGGCGCGCTCGGCGCACCCGCCGGTTGAGGGGTTCCCGTAACGTCAAGCGCTGTCCGAATCCCTCTCGCAATCCGTGAGGGGTTTCCGTGCGCCATGATGTGCATGTACATCACGTGCGGAGACTCGCCACGCAGGTGATTGTGCAGCGCGGTTTGCTCGACGCCTCCGCCCTGCAATGCGCGCAATACGGGGCCGATCTCAGTCTCCTTTAGGACGAGATCACCCATCACCATCGCCTGCGTGGCGCCGATCGGCAGAAAAGCCACCCACGACCCGAGCGCCAGCGCCGGCATCAACTTCACCGTCCCTACTCTCACGTCGAGATCGGATCTCGGAAACCCGAACTTATAGGTGGAATCGGGCTGGA
>JBDSVO010000321.1:0-2993 GCA_039927215.1 Gemmatimonadaceae bacterium | reverse complement strand
GCCGCTTCAATGTTTTCGCGAGCGACCTCGGCGTGCTTCGGCTCAGACTCGATGGTGATAATGCGTCCATCAGCCGGCAACGCTTTCGCAAACCAGATGGTGGAGTATGCGCCGAGCGTTCCGATCTCGAGGATTCGCCGCGCGCCCTGCACGCGCGCGAGCATCATCATGAATTTTCCCTGAGCAGGCGACACGCTGATTGCCGGCAATCCCGCTTCGGTGCTATGCGCGAGCGCCTGCTCCAGTGACTCATCGGCGCCCACGAGCACCTCGTTCAGATATTCGTCGACTGCCGTCCACAGCCCCTGATTCACGTTCTCTGTCATGGTCTGATCGACAAGGCTTCGAGAAGGTCTGCGCTGGGGAACACCACGCCATTCTTCACTGTCAGCTCCACTTTCATGATGTCGCTGATGTTTGTCGCGGGATTTCCATTTACGAGGATAACATCCGCCATTTTGCCTGCCGCAATCGTGCCGGGCTTATCGGTCCGCTTTGTGACGGAGACGCGATTCTATCTCCCAACTGCTCTCTGCGCCAGCCAAATCGGGCGATCGTCACGGTCTGCGCGAAACCCCTGGCGTGCTTAATCGGCGAAGTAGTCATACCACCTTCTCAAAAGTTCCTTCTCGCGCTCTCGGACGAGGGCGAGTATCCGACTGACTTCCTTGCATGAACACAATCCCCGACCGTTCGTTTCCACTCAATGTAGGGCCGCGACAGAATTGCGACCTCCTGCAGCGCGCAATAGGTTGAGCGCATGGCGCCGCCGACAGGACTGAATCTCGATTCGCGCGCCAGGTTCTACGCCAAAACTCTCGAGAGCTGTATTCCCGATCGCAGCTCCTCCATCCTCGTTGTCGGCGCAAACGAGTTCGATCGCGACATCCTCGTCAGTCTGGGATACACCAACGTCCTTCTGACCAACATCGATTCGCCCGGGACCGTCTCGCAATTCCCGCCGTTCAAGTGGGAGTTTCAGAACGCCGAGCATTTGAGCTACGGGGCGGCCACATTCGACGTCGTAGTTACGCACGCCACGCTGCACCACTGCCACTCGCCACACCGTGCGCTGCTCGAGATGTACAGAGTCGCGCGCGTCGGAGTTCTGGCCATCGAATCGCGTGAAGGCTGGCTGATGCGAGTCCTTGAACGGCTCGAGCTAACACAGACATATGAGCCGACGGCGGTGTTCTATAATGAATGCAGGTCTGCCGGCGTCGAGAACACCGAGATCCCGAACTTCATCTATCGGTGGACCGAGCGCGAAGTCGAGAAGACGATTTGCGCGTTCGCTCCCGAAACGGTCCATCGAATTCGTTTTTTCTATGGAAACGACATCCCCGTCACTCCCGGGCTGGAGCGCGGCGGTGGTGTCAAGAGAATCGCGATTGGCGTGCTCGGCCCGCTGTATCGCGTTTTCGTTCACCTCTTTCCGCGTCAGCAGAATCTTTTCGGCTTCTGGATACTCAAGCCGGAGCAGCCGCGGCAACTGCACCCGTGGCTGGTGTGGGAGGATGGAAGGGCGAGATTCAACGTCCCCTGGGCGGAGGCTCATTTCCGCTAGTCGTTGCGCCGATTGCCGCAGCCGCGCGGTGATCGTTACCTGCCGCATTCTGCCAGTCAGCTGGCTGGCACTCCTGCAAGCGTGTCTCTGAACACCTCAAGCGCCAGCTCGACTTTCCCGAACGGCGCTGACACCTGCACGCCCTGCACGGAAGGCCGCACGCGCTCGAGCATCTCCCGCCCGATCGCAATGCCTTCCTGAACTCCGTGCTCCTTCGATTTGGCTGAGGCTCGCCGCATCCGTTCGATGATGTGATCCGGCACGACGACGCCCGGTACCTCGTTCGCCATGAACTCTGCATTGCGTAAAGAGAGCAGCGGCCAGATGCCCGCAACGATGGGGATCCGGAACCCGTCAATGCTCGCCAGGAAACGCTCCAGCTGCTCCACGTCGAATACCGGCTGCGTTATCGCAAACTCCGCCCCTGCGTCAACCTTCCATGCAAAGCGCTTGAGCTCGTGCGCGACGTCGATCGCCCCGGGATTCACACCGACGCCAATTGCGAAGGATGTCGGCGCACCGATCGCATTGCCACCAGGATCGAGCCCGTGATTCAGCTTGTTGACGAGATTCGTCAATCCAATCGCATCGATGTCGAACACCGCCGTTGCGTTCGGGTACGGCCCCATCTTCGGCGGATCGCCCGTGATCAGCAGCATGTTGCGCAACCCGATCGCTGACGCGCCGAGCAAATCGCTGAGCATGCCGAGGAGGTTGCGATCGCGGCAGCAGTAGTGGATGACAGTTTCGATTCCCACCCGCTGCTCGATGAGGAGAGCGGTGAGCAGCGCGCCCATTCTGCTCTGAGCGCGCGGACCGTCAGGAACGTTGACAGCGTCCACACCGGCAGCTTTGAGTGCCTGCGTATCGCGGATCATCTTCGATGCATCCACGCCGCGCGGCGGGACGATTTCCACCGACGTCACGAACTCACCCCGCGCAATCTTGCCGCCCCACTTCGAACGCTCCGCCAGCGGTATCGGCTCGACGCCTTTGTCCTCGGGCGGAAGTGTCGGCTCGTCTTTGCGTGGCGCGCGTTTCGGAACGCGGGCCTGGCGCGGCGAGAGCGGACGTATGCCCTCGACAATAGCCGCAATGTGCTCGGGCGTGGTTCCGCAGCAGCCGCCGACGATCTTCGCTCCGGCTTGCACGAGGTGATGTGCGTACGTCGCCATATACTCGGGACTTGCCATGTACATGCTGCGGCCGCTCACTTCTCGCGGCATTCCTGCGTTCGGCTGTGCGGAGAGTTTTTTCCGCGTGACCTTCACCATTTTCTCGATTGCCTCGAGAATGAGTTGCGGGCCAACGGAGCAGTTGAGGCCGATTACGTCGGCACCGAGTGCGTCGAGAGTTTTCGCGATGTCCTCGACCGAGACGCCGTAGGGCGTGCGACAGTCGGCGGTGATCGTCATCTGAGCAATGA
>JBDSVO010000320.1:0-6222 GCA_039927215.1 Gemmatimonadaceae bacterium | reverse complement strand
GGCACCGACAACATTTGTGATGCGGCCTGATCAGCGTATTTCAAAACCTTGCCGGAGTACGTGTAGCAATGAGGGGTGTTGGTCCCCCGCACGCATCCGTTGTAGCGCAAAAGCGCTTTGTGGAGGTTGGGTGTCTTCTTGATGTACTGCGCCAGGATGCTCGTCCCATAGCAGATATTGGAGCCAATGTCGACCAGGTCGTTCGACGGACAATCCTTCCATTTCCCCTTATGGAAAGGCATCACCTGCATCAGGCCCCTGGCGCTGACGTTGCTGCTCGCGCGTGGGTCGAGCTTGGCATTTTCGGTGAGGAGCACTCCGATTAGCAGAGCCGGGTCGAGGTTCTTTTTCGCTCCCTCCGTGACCAGCGCCTGAGCGATCTGATTCGCGCGTACGGTGTCCTTCGTGTACTTCCTCAGAACATGAGAGACTCGGAAGGCCTGCTCGTTCAGGGGAATCGGAGCCGTCACCATGGCCACCGGCAGCTGAAGAAGCTCTCCCGGCTTCACGTATTTCGGGTGCTGTTGTTTGAGAGTCCAGATGGTGCCGGCGGCGAGGAGAATGCTCGCCGCAACTCCGTGCGTAACTGCCTTGAAGATCGTCCACCCGCGACTCTGCGGACGCTCGTCTCTGCGCCGCTTCACGTTGGTGAACACGTTCCCTTCTGAGCGCCGCCGCTCGATGTCTGCGGGCTCCTGGGGCGTGCCTCCTCCGGTCACCGGCGGTTCTCCGTAGGTGGACATGTGGCCTCCTGATGCACCCAACATGCCAGTCAAGGGTACAGTGCTTGCGCTTGCACCGCGAGCGCGGAACAGCTATTAGCGACCGGCCGTAGCTTGTAGTCCCCAGTCTCTGTTTCTTAACGGTAACATGAATACCAAGTCAGAATGAAGGAATCAGAGGGACTGTACCGCGGCTTTCGTTTTCTCAAGCGGCTGCTAATCGGCATCGTCGTCCTGCTGCTCGGAATGGGCGTTGTGGGCTACTCACTCTTCATGCGGCGCGTCGACGCGCGAGGCGCCTGGTCAGCCGCTTCGCGCGAGATCTCCGGTGGAATGCTCGAGTACGGGGAGCACGTCGAGAAGTTCGTCAAGGCTTTCCAGCGCCGGCCGACGGATTACTACCGCGCATCGAACGGCCTTCTCGTTGCGACCAACGAGAGAGTGATTTTTCTCGCCGTTGCACCAACCGACAAGCTCGAGAGCGAAGACGCGCCGGCGACGATCGTCCACTACGAGTACCCGAACGATACGCTGCTGAAGCTCGAGCCCATGCGCGTATATGGGATGACCGCAGAGGGAGTGAGGATCTCTCACCCGGGGCTTCCCCCGTCCACAATCGCGGCAACCCGTGGCGAAGAGAAAGCATTCTCCGATCTGGTGACCTACGTGAACAGGAAGATTGCGGCGGATCGTGAAGCAGCTCGTCGGGAGCGAAAGCTGCGCGGTGACGTCGCCGCGGTGATCAACCAGCCGATTTACTACGTCGTGAAGAGAGGCGACGCACTGTTCTCCATCGCCAGAAGATTCGACGCAACGCCCGAGCAGATTCGCGCCTGGAACAACATCGTCGGCGACCGAGTTCGCATTGGAGACAGGCTGATCGTCAAACCCGAGGGCGCGCGGCAGCAGCCACCACCACCGGCACCACCACCAGTCAGGCCTGCAGCCGGTACCCCGCCTTCCAAACCGTAAGGATATGGCGGGGGGTCGCCGGATCGTCCTCCAGCTTCCGCCTGAGCTCGGCAATATGGATGTCAACGGTTCGCGTCATCACCTCGGCCTGATGACCCCAGACCTCCTTTAGCAGATCGATGCGCGAGGCAACGGCACCTCTTCGTCGCACGAGCGCGAGCAGAAGATCGAACTCCTTCGGAGTGAGCGAGACACCGGCTTCACCTTTCGTCACCGATCGCGCGGGAACGTTGATCGTCACCGCATCGAAGCTCTCGACATCGGGCTTGTCGCCATCACGGTGATCGCCTCCGCGCGCCCGCCTGAGTATCGCCTCCACGCGAGCGAGGAGCTCCGAAAGACCGAACGGTTTCGTCACGTAATCGTCTGCCCCGAGACGAAATCCAACAACCTTGTCCGCTTCCTCGCTCCGCGCGGTGAGTATCAGCACCGGCACATCGCTTCCGCCTTCGCGCAGCTGACGCAGTAGCGAGTACCCATCGATTTCGGGGAGCATGAGGTCGAGTACAATCAGATCGGCGCCACAGCTCCGGGCGAGCGCGAGTCCGCGCGTGCCATCCTCAGCAGATTCGACTTCGTAGCCTTCGGACTCCAGGCTTCGTGTGAGACCGAACGCGAGATTCGCGTTGTCTTCGATGACGAGAACTTTTGTCATGCTGCCGGACCTCCCCCTGCACCACTGCCTGCCGCCGCGCGACGCAGCGGAATTTCCGCTGTGGCTCCTGGCGGCTCATCGCCACGTGGAAACTCGACGACGAATCGCGCACCACTATCCTTACCATCTTCCACCCACGCGCGCCCGCCATGGAGAAGCACCAGCTCCCGGACAATCGACAGGCCGATGCCGCTCCCACCAACCGCAGCGTCGGCTTCTCTTCCAAGACGGTAGTACGGTTCCCAGATATGCTCGCGCTCGGCTCGCGGGACTCCCGGACCACGGTCTTCGACTGTGACCGCGACCGAGTCCTTCGACCCGGTGAGGGAAACTCTCACAGTCTGGCCGAGCGGTGCGTATTTCACCGCGTTGTCGAGGAGATTGAGGACGATCTGACGTAGCGCGCGCGGGTCGACGCGAGCGATGAGGCCCCGCTCGATATCGGACTGGATCTTCGCGCGGCGCACACGCGCGAGCGGAGCGAAAGCGTTTACGGCCGCCTCCACTTCGCGATCCATCGCGACGGGCTCTACGGTCACCATCCCGCGACCATGCTCCGATCGCGAGAACGCGAGGACATTCTCTACGAGATACGTCAGCCGCTGCGCTTCCTCGTCGATGATTCCTATCGATCGCTCGCGCTCCTGCTCGGATCGCAATTGGCCATTGCGCAGGAGCTCGGCGAAAAGACGAATCTGCGCCAACGGGGTGCGGAGCTCGTGCGACACCCCGGAAACGAAATCGACACGCAGCTGCGCGAGCTGCTGCTGCCGCCTGAGCTGCAGCAACGCGGCAATGACGAGTCCGACAGTCAGCGCAAAAAGGCCCGCGAGCATCGGCAGGCGCGAGCGCGGAAGACCGCCAACGACGAGACGCGGCGCTATGTCCGACCGCAGCGAAACACCGAGCTTCATCCGGCCGAAGCGCTCGTCGAGTGAATCAACGACAGTGAGCTCCGAGGGGAACTCCTTCTTGACTGACCTGAAGACGACACCCGCGTGCGGCGCGGCCGCAGTAACCGCGAGTATCGAATCACGCGCGATGCCGCGAACGAGCGAGGGCGGCAGGAGCGGCGTGCGCTCGAGAACCTGGCGAAACACCGGATCAACGAACGAGCGCGCATCGGTCTCGAGGCCGTACGTCACAAGCGGCTGTCCGTCCTTGTCCCTCGAGACGACATAGCAGACTATGCGCAGGCGGCCGTCGACACTGTCAATGCTCGCCACGTACGAATCGTTGGTGATGACAATCCCAAGTCGTCGCGCGGGACTTCGTTCCGCAGATCCGAACGCCTGCGTGCGCACTTCGGGAACTTCAAATCGCCGAGGATAGCTGGCGACCGTGTCTCTGACCCAGCGCAAAACTGCTTCAGAAGGCTGCTCGCCCGCGACAGTCATTGCGCTGTCACGCCAGTCGAAACGGAAATAAAAGCGAACGCCATCCAGATATTTCGCAGGCACGTAGGGCTGCCGCGACGCCGCCATGAAATCCGCGGGCGAAGGCCAGCTTTCCGGCGTATCGGGATTCACCCGCGTGAGCGGGACGATGAACGTGGCGATCATCGCGCTCAGCAGCTCCTGCGATGCCTGCTGGTTGAGCTGCCACATTGCGAACGACGCATAGTCGTGCAGCGCACGCTCGGTTGCTCTCCTGTGCGACCGCTCGGCGTTTGCCGCCTGATACGCGAGCACGGCAGTGAGTACCAGAGCGAGCGCGAGGAGGGCGACGAGCAGCCTGGAGCGCGGCCGGCTTCCGCCATGACCGCGCTTCATGCGCTCGTGCCCTCCCGGCAGCATGACGTCATGCTGGTGAGTGTCAAGCTACCTGAGCTTCTTTCCTTCCGTGTCCCAGACTTCAATAGTCCCGAGATTCAACGCACGGATCGGAGCTTCGATTGTCTTCAGATCGCCGACAGCAACGATCGTCAGGGCATCGGGCTTGAGGTAGGTTGATCCGATTCTGCCGACATCTGCGGGTGTCACCGAAGCGAGTCGCTCGCGATACGTCGAGTAGTAATCGAGCGGAAGACCGTACACGACAACGTTGGTGAGCCGGCCCATCAGACCCTGCACTGTCTGCACCGAGGATGGGAAGCTCGCAACGACATTTCCAACCTGATCGGTCAGCTCCGTTGCCGGAACAGCTTCAGTGGACAGCCGCCTGAACTCACGAACCGATTCAGCCAGAGCCGAATCGGTGGCGTTTGTTCGAACGGTTGAGCTGATGTAGAGCGACCCGGTGCCCTTGAGGGGCAAGTAGGTCGAGAACGCGCCATACGACCAGCCGTGCTTTTCACGGAGGTTCATGTTGATGCGCGAGCCGAAACCGCCACCGAGCACCTGCGAAGCGGCAAGCAGCGTGAAGATGTCGGTGCTCTCGTATCCCGGACCAGGCTGCCCGACATAGATGGCCGACTGAACGGAGCCCGGGCGATCGACGAGAATGACGCGGTTGGTCGTCATCGGACGGGCCTTGCCGACGAACGGTGAAAGCGCCGGTGCCGCCGTGTTCCAGTTTCTGATAGCGCTCTCGACTACAGAGCGCGCAGACGCCGCCGTGAGATCACCAATGAGGATCAGCGTCGTGTTCTTCGGTGAGTACATCGCCTTGTGCCAGGCAACGACGTCGTCGCGAGTGAGCCCCGCAAGCGACGCAGCCGTTCCGGCTGAGGGACGCGAATACGGAGTCGACGGATCGAAGATCGACATGTTGAAGATTCTTCCCCCGATACCTTCGACTGTGGACTGCCTGCGCTGATAGGCCGCGATCGTTGTGGCCTTCAGTCGATCGAAGTCCGACTGGCTCATCGTCGGCTCGGTCAGAGCTGCCACCGCCAGCGACAATGCCTGAGGGAAGACATTCGACAGCGAAGTGACGGCTACGTACGCCGACCCGTTGTCTCCGAGTGTGCTGAACGACGCGCCGATGTCGGCCATCTTTTCCGCAACCTGAGCGCCGGTGAGTCCCTTTGCTCCCTCGGAAAGAATGTTGCCGGTTAACACTGCGAGACCGTTCTTCTCGGCGGGCTCGCGCATCGCGCCGGCGTCGACGATGAAGCGCGCGCTTACTATTGGAAACGAGTGGCGCTCGACAAGGAGGACACGAAGCCCATTGCCGAGGGTGAAGGTCTGCACGCGCGGGACTGCGTAAGGACGCAGAGGGCCCGGAGTGGGCGGCTGTTCCTGCGCCCCGAGCTGAAACGTTGAAACGGAAGCGACCAGCGCGACGCCGGCAAATGTGATGATTCGTCGCATTACTTGTCCCCTCCCGTGGCAGCGGCGGGTTTCGGCACCGGAACGTAGACGAGGCGCACGCGATTCTTTGGCACCAGGCGCTCGGCAATTAAAGCCTTGAGCTGCGGCACTGTGACCGCGTCATAGGCAGGAAGAACTTTGTTCACGTGGTTCGGATCTCGATAATAAGTGAATCCTTCGGCGAGCTGGTCGGCTCGGCCGCCAAATCCGCCGGTTGACTGCAGGCCGTTCACAAACTGATACCGCGAGCCTGCCCGGGAACGGTTCAGCAGCTCCTGGCTCACGAGCGAGCTGGCCTTGTCGAGCTCTGTGATCACGGCTTGCTCGAGCGAATCCGGGTTCGTGTTCGCCTTGCCCACCGCGATGAACACCATCATGTCGCCGCCGTCGATGAGTCCGATGTTGAAACCCTGGACGGATACGGCGATTTGCTTCTCGCGTACGATCGTCTTGTAGAGCGGGCTTGCAGCGCCACCGGCGAGAATATCCGTCAGGAGGTCAACAGCGGGGCCCTGTTTTGATTTCGCGTTCGGCATCCGGTAGGCGATGTAAACCGCGGGAGCTGACGCGTTCGCGTCTCGAACTACTTCGCGGCTCTCTTTTCCGATGATTGCCGGCA
>JBDSVO010000319.1:0-12507 GCA_039927215.1 Gemmatimonadaceae bacterium | reverse complement strand
GGTCAGGAATTCCCGTCAGCGCCAACATCTCAACGGCGCGCACCCAGGCATCCTTGCGGGAGCCGTGGCCGTGTATCCGGACGACTTCCGCCACCTGGTCGCCAACCGTGAAAACGGGATTCAGCGCCGACATCGGCTCCTGGAAGATCATCGAGATGCGATTGCCGCGAATGTGCCGCATCGCGGAATCTTCGAGCGTAACGAGGTCTTTCCCCTCGAACATGATTCGGCTGCCGGGCTCGATGCGACCGGGCTGCTGAATCAGGCGGAGTATCGACAAGGCTGTGACGGATTTTCCGCAGCCCGATTCGCCGACGATGCCAAGCATTTCTCCCGGCGCGATTGTGAAGGACACGCCGTCCACCGACTTCGCGATCGCACCCGGCGTGTGAAACCAGGTGCAGAGATTCTCTACCGATAGGAGCGGTGCGGTGGGCTCGTTCATTCTGTTCCCATATGGCGTGGCTGCAGTGCTTCGCGCAATGCGTCGCCGAGGACGTTGACGGCCATCACGGTGAGAACGATCGCCATCCCGGGGAAAAACGAAACCCACCACGCCCCCGCGATCTGGTCGGAGCCGTCCTGGATGATGCTCCCCCAACTTGGGTCAGGCGGCTGGACGCCGATCCCGAGATACGAAAGTCCCGCCTCGAGTAATATGACGTGTCCCACCCCCAAAGACGCCGCGACGATCACCGGTGTCAGGATGTTTGGAAGTATGTGCTTCAGCAGAATGCGTGCGCGTGATGCGCCCAGCGCGCGCGCAGCTACGACGAATTCTTCGCCCTTTATCGCAAGAACCTGACCCCGTACGACGCGGCTGAGGCCGTACCATCCGGTGAGCCCCACGATCAAAACGAAACCTGCCACGTTCAGGCCCCGCCACGCGGCAAATATCGCGATGAGCAGCAGCAGTCGCGGAATCGAAAGCAGAGTGTCGAGAATGCGCATCATCACGGCTTCCACGACACCTCCGGCGAATCCGGCAATTGCTCCGTAGGCTGTCCCGAGAGTGATGCTCACCAGCGTTGCGATAAAGGCCACAGCAAGCGAGACCCTGCCTCCATACAACACCCTGCTCAACACATCCCGGCTGGCTTGATCGGTGCCAAATGGATAGGACGCGGACGGCGGCTGGTTCTTCAGCTCAACGGGATTCGGCTGCGCCCGAGGATCGGCAGGAGCGAACAGCGGTGCCCCGACGCACGGAATGACGATCGCGAACAAGAGTGCGATCGCGGCACTCGCGGACCGGTTCGACAACAGACGCCGGGTGACCGCTCGCTTTCCGACGAAGGGAAGCGCGACCTCAGCGATCATCGCGAATCCGCGGGTCGGCCACGCGATACAGCAAATCCGCGAGGAGACTTCCAATTGCCACAAGCACGCTACCGATGATTATCGCTGCCATCAGCAATGCGTAGTCGCGGGAATCGATGGAGCTCACGATGACGAGCCCCATGCCCGGCCATCCGAACACCTTTTCTATGAATACTGCCCCGGTCAGAAGAGCGGGAAACGCGAGTCCAAAAAGAGTGATCACGGGAAGGAGTGCGTTTCGCAGCGCGTGACGACGAACTATGCTGCGCTCGGACACTCCCTTCGCCCGTGCTGTTCTAACGTAGTCCGCGGGCAGAACATCGAGCAGTGCTGCCCGCTGATAGCGCGCGACAACCGCGGAAAACAGCAACGTGAGCGTCGCTGCGGGGAGAATCGTGTGCTTTGCGAGGTCTAACAGTTGCCCGCCACGACTGAGATCTGCGTGCGTCGTCGGATCTACAATTCCGCCAATCGGAAAAATCCCTGGATAACGATAAGGGAGCAGCGCAATCACCATCGTCGCGAGCCAGAACTCTGGCACCGAGAAGAAGAACAGCGAGATGCCGCTGATTATCCGGTCGGTGAGAGAGTTTGGCCTGCCCGCCTGCGCGATGGCCAGCGCGATCCCGAGAGCAAAGCTCACGGCCAGCGCGATGCTCATGAGCAGTAGTGTATTCGGCAATGCATCGCGCAGAACGTCGATTACGGGACGTTGCCTTGAGAACGACCATCCGAAATCGCCGCGAAAAACACTGGCGACGTATCTCGCGAATTGCTCGGGCAGCGGACGATCGAGACCGTAGGTCGCCCGCAACTGCGCGCGAATTTCCTCGGTCACGTTCGGATTTTCCAGCGTATCGCTGAACGGATCACCCTCAGCGAGGTGAATCAGAACGAAGGCAATCGTCGCGACGAGTGCAACGACAACTGCTACCTGTGCAAGACGACGAAGGAGGTAGCCGGCCACCCTGTTATCGCGGGGGGCCGGCCCGGTCGCGCGCGATCCGCTCGGTCGACGGTATCCACCATTCGCCGATGGTCGACCACCATGCGTCGGGCCGTAGCGCTGGAGTTCGTATCCGGCGGTTGATCGCCATCATCGTCTTCGGCTCCGCCATCCAGATTGCCGGCGCATCATCGATGATCATCTGATACGCGCGCTTGAAGTGCGCCCGACGAGTCGGAAGGTCCATCGCCGAGAGTCCGCTGTCAGCGGCGGCGTCGAATGCAGCATTCACGTACGAGCCGTGATTCGAGCCTCCCGCTTTGGCGCCGCCCGTTCCCCATGTCTGCCTGATTCCGCCGGGGCTCGCCTCGACGTGCCAGCCATGAAACACAGCGTCGAACGTGCGCTTGTTCTCCAGGTCCACGAACGACGCGATCTCGCGCCGATCGATGTTCATCTTCACGCCTGCCTGCCTCAACTGGTCCTGGATGATAACAGCCATGTTCATCCTGCTCTTGCTGACGCCGGGAACGCTCAGCGTGAATTCGAGCGGCCGTCCATTGCGGCGCCGGACGCTGTCAGAACCCGACACTCGCCAACCGAGCGAATCGAGCACACGTCGCGCATTGTCCAGCGAATATGGAATCTGCTGGAGTGTCGTGTCGGTGGTCGGATACGCCCGAACCGTCGGGCCGAGCGCGACTGCGGCAAGACTGTCGTACGCGCTTTGTACTACGCGCCGGCGATCGACGGCCATCGTTAGCGCCTGCCTCAGCGAGCGATCGGCAAACAGCGGATGCGGCCTCGTGGGATTCCCCGGATCGCGAAGATTGAACGTCACGAAGTTGTAGTCGAGTCCAGGAAGTAGAACCGGCTTCAGCTCGGGATGTGCGGCCAGCTGAGGCAGATCTCCCGACGGCACCTGCTCCAGCACATCGGCCTCTCCGCCGACTAGCCGGGTGAAAACCGTTTTCGGATCGGGCGCGATAGTCCAGATAAGGCGATCGATGCGCGGTCGGCTGTGATAATTCCCGCTGTCAGCCGTAAGCTCGATGCTCGAGCCGGGTGTCCAGCTAACGAACCTGAACCTGCCGCTTCCCATCGGCTTGCGCGCGATATCCGACGTGCGGAGCGCCTGACCCTTCACACCTTTCAATAAATGCTCGGGCAGGATTAGCATCGGCACCGTGGCTTCGTAGAACTCAATCGGCGACCGCTTCGCGAACCAGAACACGGCGGTCAACGAATCGGGCGCCGTGACTGAATCGATGTTTTCAATGAGGGGCGCTGTCGGCGACGCTGTCGCCGAATCCCTGTAAAGTCCGTATGTGAAGGCGACGTCGGATGCGCGCACGGGTGTGCCATCGTGCCATCGTGCCGATGGATCGAGAGTGAACGCGATCGACAGCGAATCGGCCGACCAGCGCCAGCTCTTCGCGAGTCTCGGCGAGAAGCCGGCATCGCCGACGGTGTTCAGATCCGATCCGAGATCGGCGAGGTGGTCATAGATCTGCTCGGTAACCGCTCTGCCGGTTGTCGTCGTGAGAACGGGCGGGAAAAGGCCGTCGGGGTCGCCGCCGACTGCAATGACCACAGTTCCTCCTCTGGCTGAATCCGCCGTCGATGAGGAAGATTGGTCATCCGCGCTGCAGCCCAGCGCAATCAGGAGTAATGCTGCGAGCCGTGCGGTGTGGCGCATGTCTCCTTGACGATTGGGAGCCGTATTTCGCGACAAAGTTGGGACGTCAGCGTCTCCACGTCCACAGTTCATTTTCGAAACGCGCAAGCTCGGCGCTCATGTAACCGCGAACATCTGACTCATCGAGCGCAAGCGCGTCCGGATCCTCGACCTCGCGGACAGCGTCCACGAGCGCGTTCGCAACTTCTTCTGCTACTGGTGTCCGGCCGAGTGCGCTGGTGAGTGTCGCCGGTTGCAGTACCGTTGCCGCTGCGTCCTGGGACAGCGTGACGAGAGGAATCAGCGACTGGTCGTCTTCAATCAGCATCGAGCCATGTTGAAGGAGGGCGCCCGCCTCTCTCCACTGCGCGCTTCCGACAAGCTTGCGTCCATCGCTGATCAGCTCGCCGCGCGACGGAGCGGCAAAGCAAGGCAAATCGCTCGGCTGCGGAGTGCGAGCCTGGGACTCCGCAACCGTAGCGCCGATGCCGAGCCGAGCAAGCGCGGCGAGAAGGATGACATTGATGTGCTCATACGATTCGCGCAGTGCGATGCGAGCGACCGCCGGCGCTGTGACGCTGTAGGTCACTTCGCGGTTATGAAGAAGGGCGCGGCCACCCGTCGGGCGACGAACCATGTCGATGCCGAGCGACCTGATTCGCTCGAGATTGTAGCGTCCGACGGCGGTTTGATTGCGGCCGAACGAGAGCGTTGGACGCGTCCACCCGTAAATGGAGAACACCGATTCTCCCGTCTCGCGGGCGCGCCGCATGAGTCCGACGTCGCGGGCCATGTTTTCGGCTCCATTCCGGGGCGGGACGACAAGTATGCGCCACTTGCGATTCCTTCGCGGCTCTGTCATGCGATGTTAAATTGACTTCACCATGGCAACGACAATCAAGCACGCCGAGCGCGCCCTTGCGCCGGCTGAATCGTTCGTCCCCCGCCACATCGGGCCGACGGACGCTGATATATCGGAAATGCTCGCCACGCTTGGGTTTGCATCGCTGGACGAGCTCATCAACGCGACTATTCCTGCGACGATCAGGTTTCGAGACAGCCTCGATCTCCCACCGGGCAGAAGCGAAGCACAGGTTCTCGCCGACTTTCGAGCGCTCGCCGCTAAAAATCGGGTCTTCCGCTCATTCATTGGAATGGGATACTCCGATTGCATCACGCCACCAGTGATTCAACGGAATGTGCTCGAGAATCCAGCGTGGTACACAGCGTACACGCCGTACCAGGCGGAGATTGCGCAGGGCCGTCTCGAAGCGCTGCTGACGTTTCAGACAATGGTTATCGACCTCACCGGTCTCAGCATCGCGAATGCGTCGCTTCTCGACGAAGCAACGGCCGCCGCCGAAGCGATGACCATGAGTTATGGCGTGAAGGGACGCGAAGGGAAGGAAGTCTTCTTCGTTTCCGAGCTGTGTCACCCGCAAACTATAGATGTGGTCCGGACGCGCGCTGCGGCCCGAGGCATCGAGGTTCGGGTTGGCGACGTCTCGGCCTCCAGTATCGGGGACGATGTGTTCGGAGTGCTGCTCCAGTATCCAGCGACCGACGGCGCGGTTCTCGATTACCGGCACATCTGCGAGTATGCTCACTCGCAGGAAGCGCTCGTTACTGTCGCGGCGGATTTGCTGAGCCTCACGCTGCTCACTCCGCCCGGTGAATGGGGAGCAGACGTTGTCGTCGGCAACAGCCAGCGATTCGGCGTGCCCCTCGGCTACGGTGGGCCGCACGCTGCGTATTTCGCCACTCGCGACGAGTTCAAGCGCCTGATTCCGGGCCGAATCATCGGAGTTTCACGGGATGCCGACGGGAAGCCGGCACTCCGAATGGCGCTGCAGACGCGCGAGCAGCACATCCGCAGGGAAAAGGCGACAAGCAACGTATGCACCGCTCAGGTCTTGCTTGCTGTCGTGGCGAGCATGTACGCCGTGTGGCATGGACCGCAGGGACTCCGTCGAATTGCGCTCCGCGTGCATCAGTACGCCGCGATTCTCGCGGAAGGGTTGAAGCGGCTCGGGCACGGCATCGTGCACGAGGATTTCTTCGACACAGTACGCGTAGAGCTGAACGGCATCGGCGCCGACGAGATCATGGAGCGCGCTGTCGCGCGCGGGATCAATCTCCGCTACTTGGACGAGACCTCCGTGTGCATCGCGCTCGACGAAACCGTGTGTGAAGAAGACTTGAGAACTTTGCTGGAAATATTCGGGCGGAAGGATCGAGAGGGTCTCTCGATCGACGAGCTGGTGGACTCCGCTGACACGCGCTACGACGAGCGGTTCAATCGCACGACGCCGATCCTGACGCATCCGGTTTTCAATACGCATCGGTCGGAAACCGAGCTGCTGCGCTACATGCGCAAGCTCGAATCGCGAGATCTTTCGCTCGTGCATTCCATGATTCCTCTGGGCTCATGCACGATGAAGCTCAACGCGACCGCGGAGATGATGCCCATCACGTGGCCGGGCTTCTCGAAGCTTCATCCATTCGCCCCGGTCGAGCAGGCGGAAGGCTATCGCGAGCTTTTCCAGGAGCTCGAGGCCGCACTTGCAGAGATCACCGGGTTCGCGGCGGTTTCGCTGCAGCCGAATGCGGGATCGCAGGGGGAGTTTGCGGGACTCCTGGCAATACACGGTTACCATGCGTCGCGAAATGAGATGCATCGCGACGTGTGTCTCACTCCGCAGTCTGCGCACGGGACAAATCCCGCAAGCGCAGTGATGGCGGGGATGAAGGTTGTCGTTGTCCGCACGGACCAGCGGGGGAACATCGACATCGAAGACCTCCGCGCGAAAGCGGAGCAGCACAGTGCGAATCTCGCGGCGCTGATGGTGACCTATCCGTCAACGCATGGCGTCTTCGAGGAGGGGATCACCGAAGTCTGCTCCATTGTGCACCAGCACGGTGGGCAGGTGTATATGGACGGCGCCAACATGAATGCGATGGTCGGGTTGTGCCGGCCGGCTGACATCGGCGCCGACGTCTGCCACCTGAATCTGCATAAGACTTTCTGCATACCGCACGGCGGCGGCGGACCGGGAATGGGGCCCATCGGAGTAGCTGAACACCTTGTTCCGTTCCTGCCGGGGCATCCGGTGATCAAGCTTCCCGGAAAGCACGCGGTGGGTGCCGTGTCGGCTGCGCCATGGGGAAGCTCGAGCATTCTTCCCATCTCCCTCGCGTATATCCGGTTAATGGGAGGGCAGGGCCTGGCCCTGGCGACCAAGGTCTCAATCCTGAACGCGAATTACATAGCTCGGCGGCTCAACGAGCATTTCCCGCTACTCTACAAGGGCGAGCACGGGACGGTGGCGCACGAGTGCATCATCGACACCCGTGTAGTGAAGAGTGCGAGCGGCGTCGAAGTGGAAGACATCGCGAAGCGACTAATCGACTATGGATTCCACGCTCCAACGGTGTCGTTCCCCGTGCCGGGAACGCTGATGATCGAGCCTACCGAGAGCGAGTCGAAGGCCGAGCTCGACCGTTTCTGCGACGCGATGATCGCGATACGAGAGGAGATCAGGGAGATCGAGTCAGGCAGCGCGGACCGAAAGGACAATGTGCTGAAGAACTCGCCTCACACTCTGGAGAGAGTGACCGCTGATGAGTGGTCGCACGCCTACACGCGCGAGCGTGCGGCGTTTCCGGCGGCCTGGACGCGGGAGTCAAAGTTCTGGCCCGCGGTCGCTCGGGTTGAGAGCGCTTATGGTGATCGGAATCTCATTTGCTCCTGCCTGCCCGCCGATGCCTATGCCGACGCGCTAGCGGATTCATAGGTCGGGAGCGGTTGCTGGCAGCGCGTGACCTTGGGGAGTAGCTTAATCCACCAAAGTCGTCCTCTCGCCTACTGCTGCACAGGAGCTTGCCATGAACAAGGCGGAACTGCTCAATGCCTTGCAGCGTCAAACCAAGCTTAGGCCCACACATGTAAAACGCGTTGTCGACGCTATCTTCGATCCTGTCGACGGAGTGATCTCGCGCCAGATCAAACGCGGAGGAAAAGTGACGATCGCCGGATTCGGCACGTTCGACAGGCGGTCGCACAAGGCGCGCGAGGTCAACAGCGTATTCACCGGACGCACGGTGAAAGTGAAAGCGCGGAAGATTCCGGGGTTCCGCGCCGGAGTCAGCTTCAAGGACGCGCTCAGGTAATTCGACGGGGCGGTGCCGAGCGCCGCCTCGTCTCACTTCTGCAACCGGGATGGGAGCGGTCCTAGCTGACCTGCTTCGTGTAGGTATCAGCGTCGAGCAGCGCGTCCAGCTCGGCGCTGTTGCTCGTCCGCATCCTGATCATCCATCCCGCACCATACGGGTCAGTGTTCACGAGCGCGGGCTCCTTGTCGAGGCGCTCGTTGATTGCCGTCACTTCCCCACTCACTGGCGAGAACAGCTCGGATACGGCCTTCACCGCCTCGATGGTTCCGAACACGTCGCGCTTGTTGAACTTCGCGCCGATTTTCGGAAGCTCGACGTACACAACGTCCCCGAGCTCGCCCTGGGCGTAGTCAGTTATGCCAATCTCGACCACGCCGTCGGATGAGACGCGGACGTACTCATGCTCTTCTGTGTACTTGAGGTCGGCGGGGATGTTGGCCACAGCGCGCTCCGCGTTGCAATGGGGAGCGGAAGTCTACCCGGCCGCCGCGATGAGTGTCAAGGAACGCTGAACGTCATTGCGGATCCAGGACTGCAGTGAGCTGGATCCGCAATAGTTAGCGGCGATTGGATGCGCTGAGCGGCGATGCCTCGTCCTGAGTGATCGCGTCCCAAAACTTCTCGACTTCACGCTCGAGATCCTTCTTCGACCCCGAGTTCTCGATTACCCAGTCAGCGCGCGCGTGCTTCAGCTCCGCGGGCATCTGGGCCGCGACCATGTCCATCGCTTCCGCTTCTTCGATACCGCGGTCGCGCACAATTCGGTCGAGACGCATCTCCCGCGGCGCATCGACAAGCACGATGAAATCAAAGTCGTCGGCGAGATTATTCTCGAAAAGAAGTGGAACAACGTTCACGACGATTTTCTCTCCCTTTTCGCGTGCAGCCTCGATCGCTTCAGTGCGGCGCCGCAGAACTTCCGGATGGACGATCTCGTTCAGAACGTCGAGCTCGGACCGGTCATGGAAAACGATCTTCCGCAGCTTCGCGCGATCGAGCGTTCCATCTGCGTTGAGAACAGACGGTCCCCATTCCTTCACGATGTCGGCGAGAGCGGGGCTACCCGGGGTGACGACTTCGCGTGACAGGACATCCGCATCGACGATTCGCGCACCGCGGCGCGCCAGAAGCTCAGCAACCGCCGATTTTCCGCTCGCGATATTTCCAGTAAGTCCTATGACTTGCATGACTCGTCCGAAGGGGAGTCATCCAACCTAAGACAATTCGCGGCAAGGTAAACAGCGAGAATCGCAAACCGTACGCGAACGTACGTTTAGGGCGGTCTTACTACAGGAACGAAGCCTGATCAGGGTCTCTGCGGGGCGGGGAGAAGCACATTCTGCAGCGCGCTTCGTAGGATTCGGCGCTCCCCACCATGATCGTGGGCGAGTCGTAGGGTGCAGGCTGGCCGCCGATCAACCGCTGGTTCCGGCTCGCCGGCCCGCCGCACAACACGCAGATCGCATGAAGCTTGTCGACCACTTCCGCGATTGCCATCAGCTGCGGCATCGATCCAAACGGCTCACCACGGAAATCAGTGTCTGTACCAGCGATGATCACTCGGCGCCCTCGGCCGGCAAGCGATGTCACCAGCGGAACGACACCAGTATCGAGAAACTGCGCTTCGTCGATCGCGATGACGTGCGCCATCGGATCGATCTGCTGAGCTATTTGCGCGGATGAGTCGGCGGGAAAGGCCTCGACTGTCCGTCCATCGTGGCTCGACACGGTGTAGATCCCCGAATAGCGCTCATCGAGCCGGGACTTGAAAACCTGAATGCGTTTCCGGGCGATGATCGAGCGCCGGACGCGGCGGATCAGCTCTTCGCTCTTTCCGCTGAACATCACGCCGGCGATGACTTCGATCCATCCTCCGGTTTGATGAAACGACTGGCTCATGAGCGGCCGCGCGGCGGCCGGCCGCTTCCCGGCGGACCTCTCCCTGGATCGAAAGGTCGGCGTTCTCGATCAGGCGGCCCGCGGCGGCCGTCCTTCGAGCGCCCGCCACGGTCAGGCGGTCCTCGGCGCGAATCGGGCGGCCTCCCTCCGCGATCAGGGGGCCCTCGGCGCGAATCGGTTGGCCGTCCGCCTCGCTCGGGGCCGCCTCGCGCACCGTCCGCAGATCGCGGTCCCGAGCCAAACGCTCCGGCCGGGGCGGGCTCACGCCTCGGAGCCGATGCCCTCGTGGATTCCCCCGCACTTTTGCGCGCGGCGCGCTCTCGCTCGAGGAGTCGGAGAGCTGCTGCAGCAATCTCGATTCCGTCGTGTTTCTCGAGGAGCGGCTCGAGAGCAAGGATTTCGCGCACGGGTACGCCCGAGTCGAGCACTTTGGACAACTCGCCGCGCAGCGCCCGTTCGCGGTCGCGAGCGGTCTTCCCCGGCTCAGGCAACGTCAAAGGGCGAACTTCCGCGCCCGCCATGCGCCTGAGCGCAGGCAGCTCGCGCGGCTGAACCATCGCGATCAGCGAGACCGGGTTAGCAGCCGCGGCGGCCGAAAGCCGTGCGCGTGTCGCCGGCAAGCCGTAGAAAATCACCGCGTGAGTGTTGGCGGGGACTTCACCCGTCGAGAGCGTGACCGTTCCGCTGCCCGCAAGCCCAAGCGCGCGCAGCAGATTCGAAACGGTTGCGCCTTCCAGGTCCGATGCTGCAACAATTGTCGCCGAAGGAGGATCGAGATCATCCAGCAGCCGACGTAAAGTCCCGGCTCGCGAAGCTGCAGATACCGTCACGTATTGGAGTGGAATCGGAGTCGTCTCGTCCACCGCTTCGCGCTCGTCGATCTTTCTTGCCCGGCGAAGGTAGCGCTCTACGAACGCATCGACACGAGCATCGGCGCGCTCGGTAACCACGATCCGGGCGGCGTCCCTGGGAACTTCTGTCATAACGAGCTCGAGAGCACTGTTCGCCTCAGGCTCTCCGTCGAGAACATCATCTACCCACGCGAGGGCGATCGTGCGGACCCCGTCCATCTTGAGCTGACTTCCGCGAATCAGGTCAGCCAGGTCGCCGGGTGCGCCGGCAAGGGCCAGAATTGGACGTCCCTGCATGACTCTGGCTGCCCGCCGGGCACTCGTGACGGGAAAAAGCTCGATTCCGCCGAGTCCGGTCAGTCGGAGGACTGCCTCAGCGAGGGCGACAGCAGATTCGGAGTCGGCGGTCACGACAACCAGCTGGAGCCCGCCCGCAACGGGGTCCACCCGCTCCAGAGGAGCGGTCAGGAATCGCGGGACAGAGTCCATCGACTGGGGCAGTACGTGAACAACGTTCTGGCTGCGGCCCGTCGCGGCCTCTCGCTCTTCCGAGTCCAAGTTTGTGTGCTCCCAGAGCGCAAGATGGCGCAGCTTTGGCCGCGCCGATACTGTTATAATCCGTGCGTCGAGTAATGCTCAGCGCCGAGAGCGAAACATAGCAGCTTCCACCGGACGTCGCCCACGCGGGCACGCGTTCAGCAGCTTTCAAAATCCCGCCAATGATCACCGCCATCGTGCTCGTCAAAGCCGATCCCAAAATGATTCCGCAATGCGCTACGAAGATTGCGGGGATCGAAGGAGTCTCACAGGTCTATTCCGTCTCCGGGGAATGGGACCTCGTTGCAATCATTGAAGTGACCGACTACGAAGGTGTGGCGAGCGTTGTGACGGAGCACATGACGCAGGTTCCGGGATTGAAAAGCACGCAGACGTTGACGGCGTTCCGCGCGTACTCGAAAAAAGATCTGGAGCAGGCGTGGGACATCGGGCTGGAGTGAAGCCGACAGACACGCATCCAGAGAGCGACCTCAGCTGGCCGGCATCGACCCACGCCGCTCGACGTTTCATCATGGCGGCGCTTCCGAACGCCAGCGCCATGGATCTCACCGCGAGCGAAGGCGACCCTCGCGGAAGAAGTGATGAGCCGCCGATTCTCAAGCTGCCGGAGCCGATCGAAGGAGACACGTTCCGCGCCATTCGTGTCGCACCCGAGCGCGGAGCAAGACTGGACTCGGGATTTGGTGCGTTCCTGGACGGCGCTCAGGATGTTCGCGTCGTCAATCATTGCGACGGAATTCCAATTGTCTGGGCGACTGTGTCGGCAGCGGTGCGCGTGAGGCGACATCGGAAGCTTGTAGCCTGGGAGCGTGAGCGGCCTGTCTCCGCCGCGCGATACTACGTTCCGTTTCGTTATCTCGACGACCTGCCCGCACGGTTCCGGGCCGACACTCGAGTTGTCGATACTGCACGACCAGACTCTGCCGGCGCTATTCCGTCGAGACATCCGGCCGCGTTGCTGGAGCGCGCGATCCTCAGGATTCAGCAGGACCGTGAGGCTGTCGAACAGCAGCTGGCTGAGGCGTGGTGCGGGTCGGAGTCCTCGACTCTTTATGTGGATGGCAGCATCACGGCCAGTGACA
>JBDSVO010000318.1:0-5757 GCA_039927215.1 Gemmatimonadaceae bacterium | reverse complement strand
AATTGCACTCACTACGGCGGGCCACTCGCTGAAGGTCTCTTCGTGGGCAAGACGGTGCGCTGCCCGTGGCATCACGCGTGTTTCGACTTGCGAACGGGGGCCGCTGTCCGCGCGCCTGCCCTCAACGATCTCCAGTGCTGGACCGTTGAGCGACGCGATGGAAAGATCATCGTCGGTGAGAAGCGCCAGACTTCGCGGCCGGCGCCGGTGTCGGGGCGGGGAGTCGCTTCACGTCCTGCATCCGTTGCGATCGTCGGTGCTGGCGCTGCCGGCAACGCTGCAGCTGAGATGCTCCGCCGCGAAGGGTATGACGGACCGGTCACAGTTTTCGATTTCGATCGACTGGCGCCTTACGATCGCCCCAATCTTTCGAAGGATTATCTCGCGGGAAATGCGCCCGAAGAATGGATACCGCTGCATCCGGGCTCGTTCTACGAGGAGCTCGAGATAACACTCACGCTCGGCAAGCGCGTGCGCTCACTCGAGGCTGCAGCCCGCCGGCTCACCTTCGATGATGGCAACAGTCTGGAATTCGGCGCCCTGCTGCTCGCGACAGGGGCATTGCCGATTCACCTCGACATTCCTGTCACAGAGGGACCTGAGGTCAGATATCTGCGAACTCTCGAGGACAGTCGCTCGCTGATCGCAGCCGCGGGTCAATCGAAAAAAGCTGTGGTGCTCGGCGCGAGCTTCATCGGCCTCGAGGTTGCGGCGTCACTTCGCACGCGCGGCCTCGACGTTCACGTCGTCGCGCCCGAAGCCCGGCCGCTTGAAAAGGTGCTTGGCACCGAGCTCGGCGATTTCATTCGCGGCGTTCATGAAGAGCACGGCGTGAAATTTCATCTGGGACAGACCGCGTCATCGGTCGAGCGGGGGACCGTGACACTCTCCAGCGGCGAGAAACTGGAAGCGGATCTCATCGTCGCCGGAGTGGGCGTCAGACCCGCGCTGCAGCTTGCCGAGGAGGCAGGCCTCGCAGTCGACCGAGGCGTGGTCGTGAACGAGTATCTCGAGACGAGTGCTCGAGGGGTATTCGCTGCGGGTGACATTGCCCGGTGGCCCGATCCACACACAGGTCAGCGCATCCGCGTCGAACATTGGGTTGTGGCCGAACGCCAGGGCCAGACTGCGGCGCGCAACATACTCGGCCAGAAAGTGCGCTTCGATCACGTGCCGTTTTTCTGGAGCAACCACTACGATGTGGCGATCGGCTACTCCGGACACGCTGAGAAATGGGATGCAATCGAAGTTGAGGGGAGCATCGCCGATCAGGATTGCGCCATCAGGTATCGCCTCGGCGGAAAGACGATTGCGATTGCGACGATGGGGCGCGACAGGGAGAATCTCGAAACCGAGCGGGCGATGGAGCTCGCTCTCAGCCCGACCGGTTGAGGGCTAGAGCGGCCTGCACTTCGACGAATCGACCGCGTCGTTCCAGTACGCGCGCAGCTGATCTGCGTCCGCCTGCTCCCAGGCTTTCGGGACGGGAATCAATCTCCGCTTTTCTCCTCTTTCACTCTCGAAGCAGAGCCAGCCTGTCTCGTATCCAGGCGCGACAGCTGACCGTGCCCTCGAGGGATGCCGGCGCCGATCGGGCACCGCCCTGCGGTTACCCCGGGAGACTGTGGCCGTCACAACTCCGCGGCGGTTTTCGTGTCTCCTTTCGGCGGAGGCCGGGCTTACAAACCAGACGCCCCATTTCTTTCCGCTCTCATCACTGAATTCCCGGTAGCTCATTTTCCTGCCTGATTTCGAACGGTTGTTTACACGGTTTACATGGGCAAGTTGAGCGCCGCGCTGAAGGGATTTCCGGCGGAATTCGCGCGGTGAGTTCGTTCTTCTTGCGCCCTATCGACAACCCGCGCACTGTTTCAGCCACTCTCCCGGAGTCACTCATGCGCAGTGGAGAGCAGGACCACCCTTTTCGTGTGACGATGAAGGCCACAACCGTGAAGAGACTTCTGACTAACGTTTGGCTGTTTCTGGGGACTCCTGTCGTGATTGTCCCCTTCGTCCCTCAGTCAGTTCCTGGGCAGGAACCAGGCACGGCGAGAGTCGACGGGCCAAAGTCGCCGGCGGCGATCCCGGACGTAGTCGAGTGGCGCTTCGACCAGGCGCAGGCCGACTGGAAACCCGCCGTGTTTCCCAACGCCCAAAAGCCGGCGGAGCTCGAACGCACTAATGACGCGCTCCGCGTGACGCTTTCGGAAGGTGCCCGTTTTTCCTCCTCATACCTGGCCGGGGGCGTCTACGTCGACCTGCCCGATTGGCGCCCCGAGCAGTGGGCCGAGGTGGTAGTGCGTGCGCGCACGACGAGCAGCGTGAGCTACATGTCGATCGGGCTCAACCCTTTCGAAGGCGTCCCTGGCGCTCCGCAACGAACGTTTGATGCAGTGGGCGGCGTCACTCCGATTGTGCGTGACGGCGTGGTTCGCACTTACCGAATTCATCTTGATTGGCGGAGCCAGCGAACCGGGTCATGGAGACGGGTTGGACTCGTGTTCCGCGCGCCCCAGCCAGGCAGCATCGACATCTTGTCCGTGCGCGTCGTCCCGGCCGCCGTCGGACAGCCGCAGCATCGAATCGCTGAAACAACACTCGAGCCGGCTCAGTTGAAATCCGACTTCGCACTTTTCCGTAACGCGCTCGAAGAAGCGCATCCCGGACTCTACCGTTGGACGACGAAGGGGGAAATGGATACCGAGTTCGCCAGGGCGAAAGCAAAGCTCACGCGGCCGATGACCATCCTCCAGTTCCGTAACGTGCTTATGCCGGTTGTCGCCGCGATCAGGTGCGGACACACCTTGTTCGACAACTTCCAGGGGGACGAGATCAGCACTGTCCTGAATTCAGCGAAGGAGTTTCCGCTTGCACTCAAGCTCGAGTCGATGCGAGGCTTCGTCGTCCTGAATTATGGACTCGACGATCGCGTTAAGCCGGGCATGGAGGTGCTCGCGATAAATGGAGAGCCACTTGCGGGGATTCTGCGGCGAATTCTTCCGAATTTGCCGCACGACGGCTACATCCTCACCAACCGAATGGCCGTCCTGGGATTCAACGGCGGATTCAACCGAACGGGCTTCAGAGAGTCGTATCGCTTGTACATTGGGAATTCCGCAACCTTCAAGACCGCACTCCGCGATCCGCATACGCGGGAGACCGTCGTCGTCGAACTTGCCGGGGTCACTAACGCTGAAGCGGCGGTCAACGCGGAAAAGAACCTGGTGAACCGTGACGTGCTCGCTGGGCTGAAGACACTCCGATCGTTGGGCGAACCGCTATCGATCCGGTACCTCGACGGTGAAAGCACCGCCATTCTGCGGATCCCTGGTTTCGGGAACTTCCGCGACTTCCTCGCCAAGTCATTTGCGGAACTGAAGAGCAAGGGCACGAAAAATCTGATCATCGATCTGCGCGGGAATTCCGGTGGTTCGGACGCGTCGATTCCGCTCCTGTTCTCCTACCTCGCCGCGAAGGAGTTTCGGATTTACGAGCGAATCCACATGAGAACCTACCAGCCGACTTTCAAGCAGCATATGGATCGTGAGTTCACTCCCGCGACTGGTTTTTCGGAGTTCAGCCCGGGCTTTGGTTTTTTGAAGCCCGATCCCAATGGCGGTTGGCTCCTCACTGAGATGAAGTCGGGCAACCGCTTATACAGGCCCTTGGAGAATCCCCCAAAAGACTGGCAGCCAGCCGTACCGGCGTTCCTTGAAAATCCTTTTGAAGGAGCTGTGTATGTGCTTATGGACGGGGGCAGCTTCTCAGCGGCCGCCGACTTCGTCGCGCTGGCGGCGTTCTACAAGCGCGCGACATTCATCGGCGAGGAAACCGGCGGTGTTGCCGAAGGTACCAACAGCGGCGTTGAGATTGGCCTAACCCTCCCGGAGTCACACCTCCACATCGGAATCCCGCTTTACAGGTATGACACCGTCGTCGACAAGCGCAACCGCGGTCGCGGCACGCTGCCGACACACCCGGTCACGCAGACAATCGACGACCTCGCGAAAGGCCGCGACACGGCACTCGAGTTCACTCGCGAATTGATTCGGAGCGGGAAGGAACATTAACCAACTGCCCGAGTTACCGGTTTTCGGTTTTGATTCAGCTATTCTCTTGCATCAGATCCGCGGGTACGCGCCCGCCGTTCTCCGCGAGCTTCTGCATCACCTGCTTGTGAAGCCAGATATTCATCGTCGAGCTGTCGCCCATGTCGCCGGTGTAGCCGAGCTCTTTCGCGAGCTCCTTGCGTTCTGAGAGACTGTTGTCGATTCCCAGTATCGACATGAGGTCCACTATCGAATAGCGCCAGTTCACCGGGTGATCGTACTTACCAGCCATATCGGTCAGAACTTTTTCCACGTCAACCTGGGACATGGGGCTGGGAGCGGCAGCACTGGCAGCTCCCGCGGATCCCACAGGTCCAACCGATCCATCCGGGCGGCCACCGGGTGCCCGTGATGATGACGGGCCTGAGGCGGAAGTCGGGCCCGATGGTGCTGTGGTCGAGCCAGCGGCCGGATGGCTGAAGATCTTCGACATGATTTTTCCGAAAATGCTCATAGTTATTTCCCTCGAAGCGTGGGTGGTTCAACCGGTGCAAAATGCCCGATTGTGATGCATGCGGCGACCGTCCTATCTTTGCCGCTCTCAACCCAAGATAGCCACAAGGAAACCGGTTGGTGCGCTGGGCACATGGGCGGTTCAGCGGGAACCTGACCCTCCACGCGCGGTGGTGAGTCGTGGTAGTTCTTCTTGCGCCGCACCAGCAACCCGCGCACTGTTTAGTCCCCTCTCCCGGAGTCATACATGCGCAGTGGAGCCCTGCTCCTATGTGTTGCCGTAGTCGGATTCGCAGCAGCCTGGCGCAAGCCCGAGAATCAGCCGACGGTCAGAAAAGTCATCATCAAATTCACCTGTGAGAATGATGGCAGTGCTACTGTCAACGTGAGACCGTGGCGGGTCAGGCTGAACAGCAAGGCCGAGCAAATCGAATGGAGCCTGGTGCCTTCCGGCCTCACGACCGTTGAAATCTCGCCGAAGATCGTCGCGCGGTGGCCATTCGTCGCTTCTCCTCCGCTCGTCGTCACCTTTCAGAAACCCGGTATCGGCAGGGACATCCCGGCAACCGTTCCCGCAGGGACGTATAAGTACAATATCACGGGAGTATGTCCCCGCAGTGGCGCTCCTCCAGACACGGTGATCATCGATCCTGACATGATCATTCCTACTTAGTTTGACCGGCAACTGATCGAGCGGTGCCAACCGAGGGTGTGGCGGATCGTCCGAACAGCGACAGTCGGATGTCAGAACCCCTGACACAGTTGAGCGGGCCGGCTACCAAGCATCCGGAATATGTCGGCCCGTACAAAATCGTTCGGGTTCTCGGTGAAGGAGGCATGGGTATAGTGTACGAGGCGGCGGAAACAGGCCCGGTCCGCCGCCATGTAGCCGTCAAGGTTATTCGTGCCGGCCTGCGATCCGATGACATAACGGCGAGGTTCGAAGCCGAGCGCCAGGCGCTGGCGCTGATGGATCATCCTGGAATCGCGAAGGTGTACCAGGCCGGCGAGACCGCGAGCGGGGATCCGTACTTCGCGATGGAGCTCGTGAAGGGGCTGCCAATCGACGACTTCTGCGACATGCGGAAGCTGTCGACCGAAGCGCGCCTCCAGCTTTTCATTGCCGTCTGCCAAGCAGTCCAGCACGCCCATCAGAAAGGGGTAATCCACCGCGATCTCAAGCCGTCCAATGTGC
>JBDSVO010000317.1:0-7594 GCA_039927215.1 Gemmatimonadaceae bacterium | reverse complement strand
TCGCTGAACACCGGGACCTCGAACTTCTGCCGTGCGCGCGCGCGATGCATTGGATCGTGGGCGCACGCGCCAACAACGATCGCTCCCTTGATACCGGAGAGCGCTGGGAGGTGAATCTCATAGCCGGCCTCGCCGAGGCCGATGATCGCTATCCGGTATGGAGCCATGCGTCGGTTTTGCTCAGTTGGCGCGGCAGAGCGCTAAGATGGTTCGTCCCAACGGCAGTTGCCAACCGGCCGCTGTCGCACGACCCTCCAGCTCCAGCCAGCGTTTCTTGAGAAAATGCGCGACGCCCGGGTTGTCCTCAGGCACGCTGAGCAGTCCCGCGTAGGCTGGTGACCCCGAGCGCTTCGCGCGCAATTCGCGGGGGATCTCGGCGAGGCCGAGCAAAGAATTTACTCTGCCCAGGACTACGATCTCGAAGCCCGCCGCAAGCAGGCGACGTCGCAACCAATCGCGTTCGTATTTTCTATAGGAGAATTCTCGGTCGTCGGCGGTTTTCGGAAAGGATTGCGCGTTGGTTCGTATGAGAAGCGCGCCGCGCGGACGCAGCACGCGCCGGAAGTCTCTCAGCGCCTTCGCGTCGCCACCATCGAGCGGCAAATGCTGAAGCAAGTCCAGGGCGATCACGAGATCAAACGCACTCCCCGCAAACGGCAAGTCGAGAGCGCTGGCGCGTTGCACCGACAAGCGTGCGTCACGCGCGGCTCGCAGCGGCTCCGGAGCGATATCGACGCCCGTCGCGGTCCATCTCGGATGCGCGCCAAGAAACCACGCCATCGTCTGGCCTGAGCCGCACCCTGCGTCGAGCACCACACCTTTGGCGGGAAGATGCGCCTTTTCGAGAAGGCGCGCGGCAATCTCCCGCATGCCTGCATTCCACCACGAAGTGCTCTCGAGATCGCGCATTCGCGCGTAATACGCGGGAGTGAAGATCCGCGGAGGGGCAGCTGCTCGTTCGCGTGCGTCTTTCATGGTTGACCCGGTTGTGCTGATCGGCGACCTTTCCGGCGCCTCAACCCACAACATTCATTGACCGCAGCGATTCCCGCCAGCCAGTCCCGCCGCCAGATCGGGGTGGGAGGATTCCGAACGAGCGCTCGCGCGAAGGAGCTGGTCAACGAGGTGCTCGACAGCAACCGGCTGACTGCCGGCCCGATGATGAGCCGATTCGAGCGCGAGATCGCCTCGCTGCATGGATGCAGATACGGCCTGATGTGCGACAGCGGGACAGCTGCTCTTCAGATCGCATTGGGCGCGCTCAAGGAATCCCGCGGATGGAGCGATGGCGACGAGATTCTCCTCCCGGCAATCACCTTCGTAGCAACGGCGAATGTGGTTGTATACAACAATCTCCGCCCCGTTTTCGTTGACGTCGAGCCGGCATATTACACGATTGACCCCGCGCAGATTGAACAGCGGATCACGTCCCGCACTCGCGCAATAATTCCAGTCCACATCGGCTGCCTGCCATGCGACATGTCGCCCATTCTGGAGATTGCCGCTTCACACGGGCTTCGGATTATCGAGGATTCAGCGGAAGCGATGTTCGCCCGCTACGCCGGAAAGCCAGTCGGCTCTTTCGGAGACATAGCCTGCTTCTCGACGTACGCAGCTCACATGATCACAACCGGCATCGGCGGGCTGTGCATCAGCAATGATGGCGATCTCGTCAACGTCATGAAAAGCCTCATGAATCACGGACGCGATTCGATCTACACCCGGATTGACGATGACCAGGGAAAGACGGGAGACGAGCTTTTCACGATAGCGGACAATCGCTTTTCGTTCGTGAGGATGGGGCACAGCTTCCGATGCACGGAAATGGAAGCGGCACTCGGCATCGCTCAGCTGGATGATCGGGAAGAACACTGGGCATGCCGGCAGCGACTGGCGACCCGGATGCTGACAGGACTCGCCCCGCTTGCGGACCGTCTGCAGCTTCCCGCTGTGCGGCCGGGCTCGGATCACGGCTACATGTTTTTCCCTCTCGTGCTTCTGCGCGACTCGGACAACCGGTCGGAGCTCATTCAACATCTCGAGGAGCGCGGTGTCGAAACGCGCTATCTTCTGCCGCTCATTAATCAACCTGCGTATCGCAAAATGTTCGGCAATCTCGACAGCGAGTATCCGGTGGCAGCGAGGCTCAACGAGTACGCTTTCTATGTCGGGTGTCATCCCGAGATGAGCGACGCAGATGCCGATTACATAGTGGACTCTCTCAAGTCCTTTTTCGCAGCGAGAGGCTGAGGCAACTCCTGATGCCTGGCAAGGCAGCACGGCGCCCTCTTGCTTCGGCGAGAAGAAGTGACCGTGCACGAACTGTTCGGTGTCAAATCTGCCGGGGCAAGACAACACCCGGACTGGACGTCGGACCCCAGCCGGTCGGCGACCTCGTGCTGTCCCGATCGGAGCTCAACCATCCCGAGACGTTTTATCCGATGCAGCTTCACCACTGCGTTGACTGCGGGCTGACGCAGTTGGGCTACATCGTGAATCCACGGATCGTCTACAAGAATTTCCCGTTTGTGAGCGGGACAACGGAGACCGCTACCAGACATCTGCAGAGCCTTCCACCGAGGCTCGTCGAGATGCTGGGGATGAATGAGAGCTCGTTCGCAGTGGATATCGGGTCGAACGATGGCACGCTCCTCAAAGCTTATAGTCCTTTTGGAGTGCGGTTCCTCGGCGTCGATCCGGCGGGCGATCCGGTGCGAATCGCCGTCGAAGCGGGCATAGCCACAATGCATGCTTTCTTCAATGAGGAGACTGCGTCGACGATTTTGGCCGAACACGGCAAGGCCGACGCAATTACCGCGTGCGGGGTATTCGGTCATGTCGCCGACCTTTCAGGATTGATGCGCGGAGTGAAGATGCTTCTCGCGCCAGGCGGTGTTTTTGCCACTGACTCGCAGTACTGGCTCGACACCATGGCGAGAAGGCATTACGACAACATGTTTCACCAGCACCTTCGCTACTACGCGATGAAGCCGCTGGCTCGATTGTTTGCCGACTATGGGATGGAAATGTTCGACGTAGAGCGATCAGAGGTCTATGGCGGCTCGATTCGAGTTTTTGCGGGCAATACTGGAGACCACTCAATCCATGCGCACGTTGCTGATTTGATGGCAATCGAGGAGAACGAGAAGCTTTACGACCCCGACACAACAGCGCGATTTGCCGCCGACATTCAGGAGCGCCGCGCGCGACTGTTTGACACCGTGCACGAGCGCGTTCGCGCCGGCAGGAAAGTCATCGGCATCGGGGCTCCGGCGAAAGCGTCAACGGTTTGCAACTATTGCCGGCTCGGGCCCGAGATGATCGAATATATAACGGAGGTGAATCCCCTCCGAATTGGAAAGTTTCTGCCCGGCGTGCGGATTCCAATCGTTGAAGAGGAGAGAATGTTCACCGACGAGCAGCGGCCCGACGCCGCGGTTCTGTTTGCGTGGAACTATCACGACGAGATCGTGCCGCGGCTGCGCGAGCGAGGCTTCGCAGGCGAAATTCTCCTGCCGTGAACGATCGCGAAGAAACCGAGTTGGCCGGCGCCGGAACGATTCTATTCGGGGGCAGCGGCTTCTTCGGCACACACATTCTCCAGAACTATCCTGAGATTATCTCCGTTGGGCGAACGCCGCCGACGACCGGTAATCGTCACGTTCAAATCAATACGCTGGCAGATTTGAGCGCGCTTGGGGACATCAGATTCGACAAAGTGATCTACCTGATAGGTCATAGTGATAATCACGGAATGGAGAAGGAAACGCTGGCTCCCGGCGAGCTCTCCACTTTCGATTACCACCCGTTCCCCACGATTCAAGTGCTGGAGCAGCTGAAGGAATACCCGATCAGGAAGCTGATCCATTTCTCGACGATCCTTCTCTACGACCCAACGAAGATCACGCTCCCGGTTTCGGAGACGGCGCCGACCGATCCGTACCGGACGCGATACGTCCTCAGCAAGCACATGAGCGAGGAGGCCTGCACGTTCTACTCGGCGTGGCTTCCAATCATCAACGTTCGCATCTCCAACGCCTACGGCCCTACACCACTCAAGCGGTTCGACCTGATCGATACGCTCATTCGGCAGGTTATCGACACTGGTCGGGGATCGGTGTGGAGCACGAAGCCGTACCGCGACTTTATACACGTTGAGGACGTTGCGCACGCTGTCGTAAAGCTCCTCGATGCCGACTACGCCGGGACGGTAAACCTTGGCACAGGGACCATGACGCAAGTGAAGTCGATTGTCGATTTGATTCAGGAGCTGAGCGGCTGTGAAATCGAGGATCGCGATCGCGCAGTGACAGGACCGATGCGGTTTCAGTGCGACATGAGCACAGTCAACCGCATTATCGACTGGAAGCCGCGCTACTCCGTTCGTGACGGCGTAACGAGCACCTACTCGCTGATGAAATCATGGGCCGCGAGCTGACGCTAGGCGTCAGCGGCTGGCGGCTTCATGGTCAGCGCACGGGCGTCGCCCGGTACGTGCTGAGCATTCTGGAGAGACTTACACCTGCCGTGATCGATGGGCGCTTTCGGGGGGTCACCGTCTACACTCCGCGTCCGTTGAAAACGGCGGGTATTCAGCTGCCAGATTCCGTGAGTGAGCGGGTCCTTGCCTCGAGCGCGCCGATGCTGCTTTGGGACAACCTGTACGTCGCGCGAAAAGCAGCTGACGACGTGGTGTTCTATCCCTCGTTCTCCAGACCGTTCGTTGCGCGCGGGGCTACGGTGGTCACGACGCACGAGGCGATAATGAAGATCATCCCGCAAATGTTCGACAGGCGCGCCCGATTCATTTACGCGCCTCTCTACGGCTGGAGCGCCAGGGCGGCGACGCTGGTGATAACTACTTCCCAGGCTGCGAAGCGAGATATCGCAGCTGCCTGGGACATCGATGTTGCAAAGATTCGAGTCACTCCGCTCGCGGCGGCTGCCGCTTTCTGCCCGTTGCCAGAGTCGGCGGATCGTGCGGCGTTACGAGTGAAGATGTTCGGTACCGACGTGCCGTACTTTCTTTTTGTTGGCAAGATTTCCGGACGACGCAACATCCCGGAGCTGCTCCGCGGCTTTCAGGCTTTCAAGCGCACGACAGGATTTCCGCACGGCCTTGTAATAGCTGGTCCTGATTACGCCATTCAGGCGGCGAAGCGTATGGCCGATGAGACGAGCATAGGTGCGGATCTGATCACCCGGACATATGTACCCGACGAGGAGCTCAACGCGGTGTACAACTGTGCAGAGGCGCTCGTGCTGCCGTCAGTGTACGAGAACGGCTCACTGCCCGTGTTCGAGGCGCAGGCGGCGGGTACGCCTATCATTTCCGTGGACACCGATGGCACCCGGGAGATCTCGGGAGGTGCAGCGCTCCTCATGCCGTCGCTCAGCGCGCAGGCGATTGCCGACGCGATGGCGCAAATCGCGGAAGACAATATGCTGAGGCGGGATCTGTCGGCTCGTGGCCTCGCGAACTCCAAGCAGTACTCGTGGGAGAGGTGCGCGAGAGAAACAGTCGCAGTCTGCCATGAGGCAGCGATGCTGAATCGCTAGACTGGCATCTATGAAAGAGGGTCTAAAAACGATTCGGGCGGATTTTCCGGATACGGCGGATACTACAAAAAAGATTTTTGGGGACTGCGAAACCACTCGGCTCACAACCCCGACCGTCGTTGCAGTTAAACCAAGGATCTCCCGTCGTATCCGCCGTATCCGGGGAATCCGCCCGAATCGTTTTTAGACCCTCCTTCATAGATGCTTGTTGATCGGGCGACGCCGCGGACGAAACGCATGTCGGACAACACTGTACCCGATCGCAGCGACATTCGTAGCGTGGTAGACGAGATGCATAACGGCCGCCCGCGCCGCGAACCAGAAACCACGCGAGTGCGCGAACCAGCCTAGCAGGCGGCGATTCACGAAGACAAAGACTGCGAAAGCGACGACAGCTGCGAGCAGCCAGCGTGGATCTCGAAGCACCGCGGCGAGGACAACTGCTATCGCACTCAGCGCAACGAGTACCGTGCTGGCTTTATCGGCGCTGCCAACGCTCAGCCCCTGGGTGTTCAACAGCTGACCACGTTCAAGGAGAAGATCCCCATATGGCAATCCTCGGTGCCGGAAATTCGCATTCACCATTCCACTAAAAGTCCACCGCTTCAGGTGAGTACCCTGGATCTGAGGATCGAGGACAATGCGATAACCTCGGTCGCGCATCCGATAGCCGAGCTCGACGTCCTCGATCTGCGGTGTGGGATAGCGCGCCGCATCGAACATTCCAACCTCAAGAAATGCCGCGCGTCTCACAGCGCCGCAGCCGGCCCAGAAGCTGTCCACCTCCCCGGTCTTCTGCTGGTGCACGTAGTGATGGAGAAGATTGCGGTATTGTGAAATGAAGTCCGCCTCTGTGGGAGTGTCATCATACGATCCGAACACTGCGGCAAGCTCGGGGTCGCGGCGGAAATGCTCGACCATTCGGCTGAGTGTGTCCGAGCGAACGCACACGTCGGCGTCCACGAACGCCACCAGCGGCGCCCGCGCCGCCTCCGCGCCCAGATTTCTCGCGGCAGCCGGTCCTCGCGGTGTGCCGTGTATTTGGAGGACGTTGTCAGCGCCCCCTATCTTCGGCGCGCCACCGTAGCTTGCGTCGTCAACGATGATGATCTCCCACCGGTCGCGCGGTAGATCACTGTCGATGAGAGCGGCAACTGCACGTTTAAGGAACGGTTCCGCGTTGTGAGCGGGGATGACGACGGAGATTACAGGTGCATCATTCATTTCCCGCGACCCAACAGTCGCACCACGCTACTCCTCAGCCGCCTCCCGCGCCTGCGCACTTTCATGTACCGCTCGAACGCCGGTGTGCCAAAGGCCTCGAGCCGCCCCGGCCCGCGCAAATAGTGCGCGTCTATTCGCGGCACGCTGTACGGATCGTCGCCAGATGCAACGGGACGCAGCTCAGTCGTAACCGCGAGACGATACGAGCGGGCAACCGCCTCGCGCTCCCTCGATGTTGCATCTCCGTACGGAAAGCAGAACGCGGTTGGCGATACGCCAAGCTCACGTTGAAAGTCCTCGAGAGATCCGTTCACCTCCGCATCGAGCTCGTCCTGCGCGAGCGCGGTGAGATTTCGGTGCGTTCTCCCATGCGAGCCGGGCGTCACACCGGTTTCCATGGCGCCCGCAATCCCGCCCCAATCCATAAGTGGAAGCACAGGAAGGGTGCTCGCCGCGTCCGATTCCCAGTTGTTGCTTCCGCCGACCTTGCCGGAGACGACGAAAAGCGTCGATGGAAAGCCATGCTCTGCAAGCAGATCGAGAGCGATTGCTTCGAAGCTCTGAAAGGCGTCGTCGAACGTCAGCGCGATCGCGTCTGAATCGGCGAGACTGCTCAACAGGTCGTCGAGAGCCACTACAGGGATACCACTGCTCGCGAGCCAACGCATCTGTCCGAGGAACGCGCTCTCGCTGGTCGAAATCGCCGAACCGGAAGGATCTATCGAATGATAGGTGATGACGGCGCGCAAGCCGTGTCCTAGGTCGGTGTCAGTCGCATCCGTCGGTCTGCGATCACGTCGGCGATGATCTG
>JBDSVO010000316.1:0-12045 GCA_039927215.1 Gemmatimonadaceae bacterium | reverse complement strand
ACGCCTCGACAGTGATGTCCGCGCTCGTCGCAAGAGCGCCGGCGGGAATCGAGAGGGCAACCGTCCCATCGTCCGTTGCGATCTTTCCTCCAGCGCTGCCAACCGATGCGACACCGCCGGGCGCAACCAGAGACACGGCGCCCTGCTCGATGCGGAACTTGACCGGCAAGGTCCGACCGTCGACGAAGGCGATGTAGTCGTTAGTAGAAACATTTTTCAGCTGGCTGCCGTTGGCAGCCACCTGAATGTCCGCGTAGCCCAGCTCGGTAGCGGCGATCAGAACGCGTAAGCGGTAGCTCTTTCGCGAGTCGAGCGCGCAGGGGCCATCGCTACATTGATTGGTCTGCCAGTTCACTTTGTATTGCTGCGCCGCCGCATCGTAGCTCACGACCTCCGACCCGGTCCCGGTGACGCGAGAGAATTGGGCAATGACGCTCACACATTGGCCGCTTGGTCCCAAAGCCGAATTCCACTCGCAAACCAGCACCGTCGGCGACGCGTTTCCATCGCTGGTGCCACTCACGGTCGGCTGCGCCACAAGCGGCGGCAGAAAGAAGAAGTGAGGGTTGCCACCCCCGTGGCCTCCGTCCGAAACCACTTGAGAAGGACTCTCGGGCATCGGGGAGCTGTCTGGTGCGAGGATCTCCTTTGTGCACGCGATTGCTACGAGGACGACGAGCGGGACACCTAACGCAAATATCGCAATAAAACGGGCACGGAGCTGGCGCTGCGCGCGCCTCAGAATGGAATATGTGACGCGGTGCATTGACTCTCCCCGAGAATTTTTGACCGCCCGGATGGGTCGCGACGCATACACGGTTAAACGGCAGAGCGTACGGTAATTGCGGAAAAGAAGCAGAGGCGCTCACCACGAGCACTGAAGATTCGATTCGCCTACCCTCGGAACGAGCCGAAAGAGCGCGAGCGGTACGCCGATGATCGAGATAACTGTGGCTGTCCGGAAGCCGAACACCCAGAGAATCAGCTCGGAATGTAGGTGCACCCGGCGGTGAAAGGTCCGTCGCCGGCGAGCTGCCCGCTTCCGATCGCACTCGCAATGTTCGACATCTCATTGCCGGCGATGTACGGCTGGTTGAAAGGCACCTTCAGTTGAGGCGGCTTCATCGTAGTCCGGCATCGTCGAGCATCTGCCCGATCACTTTGCGCGCCTCAAAATGCGTCTCGGCGATTCCCCGCGCGGCTTTGACATGGCGCGGATAGTCGTCGTCAAGGCAACGCAGGCCGGCCGCCGCTTCCTCGACCGTCGAGAACGCCACCACGCCTTCGCCGGTTGGTAACCAGTCCGTGAAACCAGTGTCCTGGTGGAGTACGGGACGCCCCGACGCCAGGTAGCACAGACTCCGGTCGCTGAACCAGCCGCTGCGGGACGCCACGTAAGCGTGTTTCGCAATGCCGAAGTCCGCGTAGGAATTGGCGATGAACTCACGGTATGCGCTGATAGTGCCGGTAGCGATCAATGGATTCTCGAGCATCCAGCCATGCGCCCGAAGTCGCTCTCTCGGCGCAGTGTCCCCTCCGACACCAATCGCAAAGGTGTGCGATGTCAATGACGGCAGGTCGATCATGCGCTCGAACTCAACGTCCTTCTTGCCGTACGTTCGCCCACCGAAAGTGACGTCGTTGAAGCCGCTCCAGTTCATGATTGTAGTAACGGGGACATTTGGCCGGGGAGCGGCCGCTTCCCAAAGAGCGGTCGCAACAACCGGCGTGGTCGATATCCACGCCCGACCGGCAGCCGGAACTGTAGTATCGGGCGAGTTCTGCCGAGTCCAGTAGGTGAATAGCGTTGGATAATTGGCGAGGGCGATCGCGGTGGGGCTGTCGGGCACCAACATTCTAACCTGAGTGAAGAGAGGGTCGCCATCGAGGAAAGCGCGGCGCGGACACCTTTCGAGATCCTCGAACCACGTCGGATCCGCCAGCGTCAGGACGAACTCTGCGCGGTCGAGCGCTGTGCACATCTCGTCCCGCGTCGAGCCATGACACCTACCCGCACGGTCGATCAGAGTCCACGGCGTCGCGATGAATTCCATGCTGTCCATCGAGTGACGCAGGAATCGCATCCCGTAACTCACATCGTCGGCGAATGCATTGAACACTGGGTCGTAGCATTCGTCGGCCGCATTGACGCGCTCGATGTAGTGGACATCGTAGCCGAGCTCTTTGAGACCTGCGACATAATGAAAGTTGTACATCGCCATCCCCGCGATCGGAGATCGGGCAACGAATCCCACGACGACAGCGAGCGGCCTGATAGTCACCTGAGCAGAAACCCTTATGGGAAGTTGAGGTCTTATGGAAGCGCCAAATTCGTATTGAAGCAGCACCTCGTCAACGATTCTTGTTGGTCGGCGGGCCGAAGGCAGGCGTAGAATCTACGGAGGTCGTCACCTCGGGCTCGCCGTATTGGTTGCACGCGCCTCCCCGCTCGGTCATATTCCGCCCGCTTTCCTCACACTCAGCCTTTGGCCCGATCTGACCGACATCCGATGCCCGTAGTCCCCACCGCCAACCCGGGCGGCAACCGCCTTCGGATAGTAATCGGCGGGTATCTCGGTCTGTTGCCAGCCGGCGGAATCACGTGGGACTACGTGCAGTACGTCGCCGGCTTCGCTGAGCTGGGGCACGACGTCTTCTATATAGAAGACACTCGTGTGTGGCCGATCTACCACAAGGACGCCACGGAGCAGCCCACATGCGAGATGAACGTCGCCCACCTCTCGCGCGTGATGAGCTCCTTCGGCCTCGACGGACACTGGGCGTACCGTGACGAGGTTACCGGAACCTGCTTCGGAATGTCCTTGTCCGAGGTCAAGGAGGTCTGCCGTACGGCGGACGTTTTCGTAAACATTTCCTGTTCGACCTTTCTGCGGGATGAGTACCGCTCGATTCCGGTGCGAATCCTCATCGATTCCGATCCGATGTTCACGCAGATTCAATACGCGACGCGGGTTGGGTTCACCGCCGGTGAATCAGGAATTCAATCGCTGATCGAGGGTCATACTCACCATTTTACATTTGGCGAGAGTGTCGGCGAGCCCGGCTGCCTGATTCCCCAGGCAGGGGTGAAGTGGCGGCCGACGAGACAGCCGATTTGCCTGGACGAGTGGCGAAGCCCTCCGGCGATTGGCATTGGCTCGGGATTTACGACGGTGATGAACTGGATGGCGGGTGAGCCACTTCACTACGATGGTGATACATGGGGGCAGAAAGACGTGGAATTTCAGCGAGTCCTCGACATCCCTTCTCACGTGGATGCTCCCTTCGCCATGGTAGTGGGCCAGACCACCGGCGATCCGTTTCCGCTCGAAGCGACGACGCGTGCCGGTTGGCAGGTGCTCGATCCGAATACCCATGCCCCGGATTGGCTGACCTATCGCGAATTCATCCGCGGCTCACTCGCCGAGTTCTCGGTCGCCAAAGAGACGTACGTGAAGGCGAGAACAGGCTGGTTTTCCTGTCGTTCGGCTTGCTACCTCGCGAGCTCGCGACCTGTCATCACGCAGGACACCGGCTGGACGCGACACGTGCCGTCCGGTACGGGGCTGATCGGGTTTACAACATTCGACGAAGCCGTTGCAGGGCTCGACGCAATTCTGACCGATCCGAAAGCGCACGCCCTCGCCGCGCGTGAGATCGCCGAGGAGAATTTCGATTCGCACCGCGTTCTCGGGCAGATGCTCGAGGAGTCCGGTGCCGCATGAGCGAAGACGTCTTCCACCCTCTCGTTCCCGGCGCCAGGCTCGACGGTGACTGGTTCGACTCCCGAGTTCCTGAGAACATCGAAGTCGGCGAGGGAACCGTCATCGACTCTACCTTCTGCTTCAAGCACTACTTTGCCACAGGTCCGCTCGGGCTGCGCGTGGGGCGAAACGTCACGATCTGGCGCACGTCGCTGGCCGCGGGGCAAAACGGTTTGATCGAGATCGGCGACTGCTGCTATCTCGCGAACGCATCTCTCGTTTGTGCCTCGCGCATCACCATTGGCTCCTACGTGATGATCGCCGGCGGCGTCACGATCGTGGACTCCGACTTCCACCCAACGGGGGCCGCGGCGCGCCTCGCGGACAGCGTTGCACTCTCGTCGGTCGGAGACCGCAGGCGGCGGCCGGCTGTCGAGACCCGGCCGGTGACGATCGGGGACGATGTCTGGATCGGCTACAACGCAGCCATTCTAAAAGGTGTACAGGTCGGCGCCGGAGCGGTTATCGAGCCAGGTGCAGTTGTCGTCCGCGACGTGCCGAGCGGAGCCGTCGTCTCGGGAAACCCGGCGCAGATCAGGGCAATTCGTGAGTAGCGCCCGAAAACAACTCGCCGATGATTGGTATCCACTCGGCCTCCCTGAGAACATCGCGATCGCTGACGACGTTTACGTCGATAGCAGCTATGGGTTCGCTCTCTTTGACTCAGCCGAGCGGCCTGGGCTTACTGTCGGCGGCGCATCCGGTATCTACGATCGCGCCGCCCTGATCACGGGGCCCCGCGGACGGGTGTCCGTCGGCGCCTTCACCGTCCTCAACGGAACGTATCTGATCTGCGATGAACGAATCGACATCGGCAGTCACTGTCTGCTCGCGTGGGGGGTGGTGATTACGGATAACTGGTTCGCCTCGCAGACGACGCCGGTTGAACGTCGCGCCGCACTGGTCGCGGCAGCAGAAGATCCCCTACGCCATCCGCCCCACGCGAATAGTCCTCGCCCGGTGGTTCTGGAGGACAATGTCTGGGTGGGTTTCGACGCGGTGATTCTGCCAGGAGTGACCCTGGGCAAGGGCTGCATTGTCGGATGCAGAAGCGTGGTGAGGAATGATGCGCCGCCACATGCGATAGTGGCGGGCGATCCCGCAAGAATTATCGGCTACGTCGAGGCTGACGATACGGAAGATGCACGCAGAAGCGCGATCGAAAACTTTACACTCGCGCGCTGAACATTTCGCGGGCACAGTTCCGGCTCACATGTAACCGTCGCGCCGCAAAGTCTCGAGTCCACCGCCGTTGTCCTTGTCCTGTGCTCTCCCGGCGCGCTCCGCAATGTGCGCGAAACGTCCCGTCGTCAGCTCGACGATGATCTCTGCAACCGTTCGCGCATCGGACGTGACCGGGCTGGTACATGTCGCGCAACCAGCGATCGGTAGCGTATCCCCTCGCGCTTGTCGTAATAGAGCGACACCGTCGGGATACGCTCCCGCTCGATGTATTCCCAGATGTTCAACTCCGTCCAGTCGAGAAGCGGGTGCTCGCAGCGGGTGGTTCAGCTGCCGCTCGGCGTGCTACCTCGCCGCCGGTTTGCCGGTGGTCGTGCAAGACACTGGTTTCTCGGACATCATTCCAACAGGCGAGGGTTTGTTCGCATTTTCCGACCTCGATCAGGCGGTCGCTTCAGTCGAAGCAATCGAAGGTAATTATGAGAGACACCGACTCGCAGCTCGTGAGGTGGCGCGTTCGCACTTTTCGTCCGAAGTGGTGCTCGGCGACCTCTTGAACAGAATTGGTCTGTGACAGGCCTGATTAACTCCGATGAATTCGACGACATCACGGGTGGGTGGGATTACGCCTCGCTTCCGGCGAACCTGGCTGTGGCGCCCGCGTCCGCTGACATTGAGGCAATTTCTCCACGGTCGATTCGTATTCTCATATCGCAGATATCAAGAGTCGTCAGTCGGTGTGCGATCATGAATGTCGTTCGACCTTGCATGAGTCGCTCTACAGCCTGCAGGATTGCCGCCTCGGTCTTCACATCAACTGAACTGGTGGGCTCATCGAGAATAAGGATTGGCGCGTTCCTGAGAAAAGCTCGAGCGAGAGAGATTCGTTGACGCTCACCCCCTGAGAGCTGCACTCCGCGTTCACCGACTTCGGTGTCGTACCCCATCGGAAGCAGACTGACAAACTCATGCGCGTTTGCTGCCTGTGCGGCTGCAACGATCTCGTCCGGCGTTGCGTCCGGACTACCATAGGCAATGTTTTCGCCGATACTCGACGAGAAAAGAACCGGATCCTGCAAAACAATTGCAAACTGGCTTCGAAGGTCGCGCACCTTGAGGTCGCGAAGGTCTACTCCATCGAGAAGAATCCGCCCTTCCGACGGATCGTACAACCGAAGCATCAGACTCATGAGGGTGGACTTGCCCGCGCCGGTGGTACCTTCGATTCCCACGCGTGAACCCGCCGGCACCTCGAACGATATACCGCAAAGCGCAGGGCGATCGGGTGTGTAGGAAAATGAAACGCCCTCGAAAGCGACTTCTCCGCGAGCTCTCGACAAGTGCCGTGCATCCGGCTTCTCGACAACTTCCGGAACCTGATCGAGCAGCTCGAACGCACGTGCCGCGCTAACCAGCGAGCCTTGAAGGCTTGCGACGCTTCGGCTTACCGCCTGCAGCGGATCATACAGCATTGTAAGGTAACTCATCACCACGACCAGATCGCCGAGAGTGATGCGGCCGTTCTGAACTTGGGAGACAGCGAGAAACAGAACCACGGCTGTCCCCGCAGCCATCGCGATGCCGACGATCATGCTGAACCAGCCGCCGGTGACCGCAATTCTGATTTGCTCCTTCAGGTTCCTCGAGGCGTGATGAACGTAGCGCGCATGTTCGCGCTCCTCCTGAGCAAACGCCTTCACGACGCGAACCGCCGAAAGGGCCTCGTGCACAACCCCCAATGTCGAGCTCTCGATCGTCTTTGCTTCGCGCCAGTGAATCTTCAGGCGACGACTGTAGATTTGCGACGCGCCGTACAGGATGGGCGTCACGGTCAAGGCAACCAGCGCCAAACTCAGGTCGATTCGGGCCATGATGACGATCATGGCGGTCAGCGTGAGCAAGGAGGAAACGAGTGGAATGAACGCCTCGACAGCTATCCACTGGACGGCCGGCGCATCGTACTGAATCCGGTATGCAGAGTCGGCGCTGCCCACCTTGTCGTGGTACGTCAGCGAAAGTCCCTGCGTATGACGAAAAAGTTTAGCCCGAAAGGTCAGTAAGAGTTTTTCCCCGGTGTAGCTTCGCAGAATTGCGAATGCCTGCTCGAGGATCTCTCTCCCCAGCGCGATGGCAATCGGAAGCGAGGCGACCAGTACCAGAACACCTATGTCGGTTCTTCTCGCCTCCGCCGGAAGGACCTGGCGCAACAGACCCGGAAGCTCGTGATTGCCGAGAATGGAGTCGACGACAATCTTGAGCGGCCACGGCGTCAGAATCGTAAGAGGCATCACCAGAAGACTGAGAACAAACAGCCCTCCGATGTGCCGCCAGAATGGACGCGCCTCCAGAAAGACTCTGCGATACAGAGCGGTATCGGAAGGCCTGCCGCCGTCCGTCATCGCAATCCACTCCGTGGTTGAGAAGCTCTACTAGTCATTTGTACCGTTGCCGATTTCATTTGAGGATGCGTATAGTCATCCCCGGTTACATCGTGCGCGGTCCCAGCGACGGCATGGCCTGGCTCCATCTGCAATTCGTCCTTGGCTTGGTTCGACTGGGGCATGAGGCCCGGTTCATCGAAGATAGCGACGATTATCCGTCTTGTTATGATTCCCGCGGTCACATCGTTGCTGCATAGCGCTGACCGCGTTCGAATTGTCGTACTTGGCTACATCGTCAGAGGACCGCTGGGCGGGTTCGGCTGGCACCACATGCAGTACGTCAGCGGTCTCGCGAAGCTGGGCCACGAAGTCGTTTTCGTCGAGGACAGCGGCCCGCACCCCAGCTGTTATAATCCCGAGATCAATACCAGCGACTCCGATCCGTCATACGGTCTACGGTTCATTGGGGACGCTTTCGCAGCTTGCGGCATCGGCAGCTTATGGGCCTACCATGATGCACCTTCGTCACGCTGGTACGGACCGCGATCGGATTCCATTCTCGCTGATTGCGCGCGAGCAAACCTTCTCATCAACCTGTGCGACGCGGAGCCACTCCCGGCATGGCTCGAGGAAATTCCCGTGCGCGCACTGATCGATACCGATCCGGTGTTCAGTCAGGTTCGCCACTTGAGTGATTCCGGCGCGCGTGCGGCGGCCGCGCAGCACAACGTCTTCTTCAGCTTCGGTGAGAACATCCATGCCGGCACTGCGGCTGTCCCCGATGATGGATTTGCGTGGAGGGCAACTCGTCAACCAATCGATCTCGATCAATGGCCGGCCACCGGAGGCAATCCAACCGGGCGCTGGACAACGATCATGCAGTGGGACAGCTACCCGCCAATCGAGCATGCAGGTGTTTTGTACGGCACGAAGTCGCACTCGTTCGAGCCATACTTCGACCTGCCGGAACTCAGCAACGCATACATCGAGATTGCGGTAGGCAGCCCATCCGCACCGCGTGAATTGCTTGAGCGGAAAGGCTGGCATCTTCGCAATCCGCTGGAAGTATCGCGCACTACGCACACGTATCGCAATTACATACGCGCGTCGAAAGGCGAGCTCGCCGTGGCGAAGCACGCGTACACAGTCAGCAACAGCGGCTGGTTCAGCGAGCGAAGTGCGTGCTATCTCGCGAGCGGATGCCCGGTAATCGTGCAGGATACCGGTTTCTCCAAACCCATCCCTGCGTGTGGAGAGGGCCTGATCGCTTTCAATACGATTGATGAAGCGGTGTCCGGTATTGAATCAGTGCAGCGCGATTATGCTCGACATTCACGGGCCGCGCGCGCCATTGCCGAGGAATACTTCGACTCGGGCAAGGTGCTGCCGTTGTTGATCGAGAGCGCGATGAATGTCTCTTAGGCCGCTCGCCGTGGTTGTCGGATTCATTGGCAAGCTGCCCGTCGCTGGAATGGCACTGTACAACCTTCACTACATCGTCGGCCTGAGAGAGCTCGGCTACGACGTACACTACGTAGAGCGGCTCAATAGGCCAAACGAGATCTACAATCCCAACACCGATTCTTTTTGTGACGACTCGGCCATTGCCATTCGCTGGCTAAGTGAGTGTTTGGCAATCAGCGGGCTTGCCGCCATACCGTGGACCTTTATCGACCGTGACGGAGAGTTCAATGGCGTCGGGCGAACGCAGCTCGTCGAGGATATACGTCGCGCAGATTTCGTCCTTACCCTCGCAGATCCCACCTGGTTCGACGAACTCGGTGACTGTCCGCGGCGCGCGTTTCTCGACAGCGATCCGTTGTTTACGCAGGCCGCGATGCTCGACAGTGATAGCCAGATGTCACGTGCAACCGCAAACTACCCAACGCTTTTCACCTATTGCACGCGGATGGGAAAACCGGATTGCACCGTTCCGCTGGTGGGACGCGACTGGATCGGTACGCGCCCGGTTGTTTCTACGAGCTCGTGGGAAGCCGCCACTCCCAACAACGATGGCCCCATTACGACGGTCATGAATCTGGGCGCATGGGGTGAAGTGAAGCTGGACGGCCGACTCTATGGTCATAAGAGCAGAGAGCTCGATCGCCTGATCGACCTGCCGGCAAGGTCAGGACGGGAGCTCGTTCTTGCGCTCGGAGGCCCCGGATCGAAGGCAAGGTTTGGCGACGCGGGCTGGGTTCTGGTGGATCCTCTCGAAGTCACTGGGACGATCGACGATTATCGCTCGTTCATCAGGAATTCGCGCGCAGATCTGGGGATTGCGAAACACGCATATGTGGCGTCGCGATGTGGTTGGTTCAGTGACAGAAGCACTTGTTATCTCGCCTCGGGACGGCCCGTCCTTCACCAGGATACAGGCTTCACCGATTGGCTTTCCCCCGGAGAAGAAGTTCTGCCATTTTCGAGCATGGATGACCTGCTGCTCGCACTCGACAAGCTCGACTCCGACTATCAACAACACGCGCGCGCAGCACGGGCAATTGCCGAGAAACACTTCGAAGCGCGGATAGTCATCAAACATATGCTCGACGAGGCGGGTTTTCGATGAGCGCAGAAATGACAATTCCGTTCAATCGACCGTTTCTGACAGGCGGAGAAGCAGCGTACCTCGCGCAGGCGATGGCTTCCCTCCACTTGACGGGGGACGGAGCGTTCACCGGACGCTGCTCGAAATGGCTGGAGGAGCAGATCGGATGTCGCAAGGCGCTGTTGACGCATTCGTGCACCGGCGCGCTTGAAATGGCAGCGATACTTGCCGACGTGAAACCCGGCGATGAAGTCATCATGCCGTCGTTCACCTTTGTCTCGACGGCGAATGCGTTCGTATTGCGCGGCGCAGTGCCTGTCTTTGTGGATGTTCGAGCCGATACGTTGAACCTCGACGAAACGAAAATTGAGGCCGCAATAAGCCCGCGGACGAAAGCGATCGTTCCTGTTGATTATGCCGGCGTGAGTTGCGAGATGACAGCGATTCTGGAGATCGCGAAGCGCCATGGACTTCTTGTCGTCGAGGATGCAGCGCAAGGCGTCGTAGCGCGTTATAAAGGAAAACCGGTTGGCTCGCAGTCCCACCTTTCGGCACTCAGCTTTCACGGGACGAAAAACATCATATCCGGAGAAGGCGGCGCACTCCTCATCAATGATGACCGGTTCAGACAGCGCGCTGAAATTTTGTGGGAGAAGGGAACGAACCGAAGCCAGTTTTTTCGAGGCGAGGTCGACAAGTACACGTGGGTGGATACCGGCTCTTCTTTCCTGCCGAGTGAGCTTATCGCCGCGTTCCTGCTGGCTCAACTTGAACAGGCCGACACAATTACCGCCCGGCGGATAGTGATCTGGAATGCTTATCACGCAGCGTTCGAGGATCTCGAAGCGGCGGGGCTACTTCGACGCCCGATTGTGCCGGACCACTGCGATCATAACGGCCACTTGTATTACCTGTTGCTGCCCAGCCTCGACAAGCGCACCCGTTTCATCGAACAATTGAAGCAACATCGCATCCAGACGGTCTTTCACTATGTGCCACTCCACGACTCTCCGGCCGGCAGAAAATTCGGACGTACGCATGGTGACCTGTCGGTCACGCGAGAGTCGGCGGATCGCCTGATCAGGCTTCCTCTTTGGCTTGGGCTGGAGGAACAGCTTGAACGCGTAATCGATGCGGTTAGAGCGGCGGTTGGTGACGATCGGTGAACGAGACTCATTTCGATTCGAACGAAATACTTCCGCGCCTCTTAAGGGAGGCGGAGTCAGCGAATGTCTGAGAAGTACGATCTCGAGTACTTCGATTCCTTCAGCGGCTCGTCGCGCACGAGCGCAGAGGTGATCGTTCCAATCGTTTGCCGGTGGGTGAATCCGCGAAGTGTGATCGATCTGGGGTGTGGACCGGGAATCTGGCTCTCAGTGTGGCGTGAAGCTGGCTGCGAGATACGGGGTGTCGACGGTGACTGGATCGATCCGAGGCGGCTGGCAATTCCGCGCGAGGCATTCATAACTCATGACCTCTCTACGACCTATGTTCCGGATCGGACGTACGATCTGGCGATGTCGGTCGAGGTCGCCGAACATCTGCCTCCCGACGCCGCCCGGCCGCTTATCGGCGCCCTTACCGCCGCAGCACCGGTCGTATTGTTTTCCGCGGCCATCCCCCACCAGCCCGGGAGAAATCATGTGAACTCGCAGTGGCCGGACTACTGGGCAGGGCTCTTTGCCGAAAACGGATACGTAGTGATCGACGCCCTGCGGGAAATGTTATGGGAGGACGCGCGGGTGGATTGGTGGTACCAGCAGAACATCATGCTTTTCGCGGATGAGGCGCATCTCCATCGCTCCCCGGCTTTGCAGGCGATACGTCGTGATCGGACACGCCCACCGCTCCGTCTTGTGCATCCGATACTGTTCAACACCTGGGTCGAGTGGGGTATCGCTGAGTCGGAGCGATACTGGGAGCTACGCGCGGAGATCGACCGCGACGACGTCACACCATCGCGGGCTTAGGCGAGCGCGCACATCACATTTGTTGCAATCTGCCGATATTTCTCCAAGGGACAAACATCCTATCCTAAATCGATGTTGAACACGGATGATAATGTCACCCTGATTCGCGGATAGAAATGTCACCCTCCAAGATGTTCCCTCTGGCAAGGAGGGAGCTTGGAGAGGATGACAATGAGCGAGCGCGAACTGGTGAGGGCTGG
>JBDSVO010000315.1:0-7540 GCA_039927215.1 Gemmatimonadaceae bacterium | reverse complement strand
ATTTCGTTCCAGCCCCTTGCCGTTCATGCTTCGCTCGAAGCAATCGTTGATGCGGTCCTCCAGAAGATCGACCTCGCCGCTGCGCGCACGGTATTGCGGGAATCTCGAGTAGGCGCCGACCAGCGGCATGGCGTTGGCGATCGTTCCATCTCCGGCGTGGCAGCTGGCGCATGCCAGCGTCGCACCGACGTGCTGCGGCAAACTGTCTCGCGTGCTGTGAATCAGCGCTCGGCCACGACGGACCGATGCGAGCGTCACCGAATCCTTGATCTCGGACTCCGAGGGGACCCGAAACGGGACCGGCGAGCTTTCGGAGACCTGCGGTTTGCCTTTTTCTGCGGCGGCGCGCGGCTGCTCGGGCGCGTCGCGGCAGGCAGCCGACGCGAGGAACGCCAGAGCGCAATTGACCAGAACCTTCTTCTTTCGTAAAAGCATGTCGCGAGTTGCCCGTTGCCCGTTGAGCGTTGGTCGCACCATTGTAGGGGGCGGACAGGGAGGCCGCAACTGTGGTTCCTTTCCAGACGCGCGGCAACTCGAGCGACGCTTCAATCCTGACAAAGAACGAGCGCGCGACACTCTCCGCTGTTTGTGACACGCTCTTTCCGGGAATTGACGGTGCGCCCGGCGCGCTGTCATTATCGGTCCCGGAGCGCATCGAGGAGACACTTCCCTCAATCGCGCGGAGTGAGCGTGACGGTCTTCGCCTTCTGCTGCGTCTGCTCCGGCGCCGGTTTGTCATGTTTCTTCTCTCCGGTCGCCCGATGAGCTTCACGGCGCTCAGCCGGGCGCACAGGGAGCGGGTTCTGCGCAGGATGTCAGTGAGCTTCATGCCCGCGCTACGCAGCGGATTTCAGGGACTGTTTCGTCTGTCGGCATTCCATTGCTATAGCGCGATACCCGAGCAGGGTGACAATCCGCTGTGGGCGCATATCGGCTACACGCCTTCGCGAAACCCGCAGGCTGCACGCTCGCCGCTGGCACTGCATCGCATCAACGGCCCGGAGCGTCTCGACTGCGACGTGTGCATTATCGGCTCCGGAGCCGGCGGGAGTGTTGCTGCCGCCGTTCTTGCCGCTCGCGGCCGCAAGGTCATTGTCCTGGAAGCGGGAAGCGATTGGCAAAGCGGCGACTTTGATCAGCGCGAGGCAGTCGGAACGCGTGAGCTCTACCTCGATCGAGGTACCACGACTACGGGCGACTTGAGCATAGCGATGCTCGCCGGCTCGGGGCTCGGCGGCGGAACCATCGTAAACTGGCAGTCGTGCTTTCGGACGCCGGACGCCATTCTCGAAGAGTGGGCGGTCAGCTCCGGATGCCGCCACTTCAGCGATGACAGCTTTGCAAAGTCCCTCGACAATGTGTGGGGCCGTCTCGCCGTGAGTCGTGCGGAGAGTCAGCTGAATCCGAACAACGCAGTCCTCGAGCGCGGCTGCGAGTCCCTCGGGTACAGGTCATCCAGGATTCCGCGCAATTCACTCGGCTGCGATCTCAGTCAGTGCGGCAACTGCGTCTACGGCTGCCGTCACGGCGGAAAGCAAACTGCGGCAGTGACGTTTCTCCGCGACGCGCAGGAGACGGGAAATCTTTCGCTGATCGCGCGGTGCCGGGCCGATCGGCTCGCGGTGACGAAGGGTCACGTGTCAACCGTGTTTGCTACCGCGATGAACGCAGAAGGCACCGCTCAGCACCCCGTGACTGTCAACGCAAAAAAAGTGGTGGTCGCATGCGGCGCGTTGCACACACCCGCGCTGCTGATGCGCTCAGGGATCGAGCTGCCCGCGCTCGGCCGAAATCTCTTTCTACATCCGACAACCGGCGTGACAGGCGTATTCGATCAGCTGATCGAGCCGTGGAAGGGGCCTCCTCAAACCATAGTGTGCGACGAGTTTGTCGAGCTGCGTGAGGGCTACGGCTACAGAATCGAGACTGCACCCGCCCATCCGGGTCTTCTCGCCACCGCGACGCCGTGGACCACCGCGGCGGAGCATCACCAGATGATGCAACAGGTCGCGCACCGGGCGCTGCTGATCGTCCTTGTCCGCGATCGCGCGGCGGGACACGTAAGCATCGATGCTGACGGCCGCCCGCGGATGCGCTACCGGACTCGGCGTCTCGAGAGGGAGCTGTTGCGACACGGCATGTCGAGCGCTGTGCGAATTCTGGAGGCAGCGGGAGCTACCAGCGTCTCCACAATTCATGCAAGACCGATACGGGCCGAGCGAACGGGAAACGCGACAGCATTCTCGCCATCGATCAATCAGCTCTGCGGAAGAATCGCGAAGGCGCCGGTTGGAAGAAATCGGCTGAACGTGTTCAGCGCGCACCAGATGGGGACGTGCCGGATGGGGCAGGACAAGCGCAACGCTGTGTGCGACGCGAATGGCGAAGTGTTTGGAATACGTGGATTGTATATCGGTGACGCGAGCGCATTCCCTCTGTCTTCGGGCGTCAATCCGATGATCACGATCATGGCGATGGCGCACCACACGGCACGCCGAATCGCCGATATGTGGTAATTCCCTCGGTTCTCGGGGGACGAGTGCTTAGCGCCCCGGGGCCGACTCGCAGAACGCCGCTAGCGCTCGCTCGTCAGCGTTTTCCCAATTCACGGGAACCGGAGCCAGGCGACGCTTCTCGCCATTCGACTCGAAGCAGAGCCAGCCTGCCGCCATTTGAGGCACGCCGAGGTAGCGGCGCATTGCCTGAACTCGCCGCTCGGGGCGCGCTCGCCGGTCTGCGGAGGAGAGCCTCGTCGATTTCTTGTGAGCCTCAATTAGCCGCCGTCCAACGGAGTCTTTGGCGCTTTCACGAGTCTGATTTGTGCCGCGGAGGGTAGCGGGAGAGCTTCGTCCCGCCCGGCCCGTAAAGATTCTTGCGGACACGAAGAGCGAGCCAGGCCGCGGTCGCGACGCCGGCGCTTATTTCGACCGCGCGGAAAATGGCGCTGCGTTTCTTCGCTTTTTTCGGATGGCGAATCGCCTCGATCGCGTTGCCGAGCTTCATACGGAGGGAGAGGGACTCGAACCCCCAAGCGCTTGCGCGCGGCGGTTTTCAAGACCGCTGCCTTACCAATTAGGACTATCCCTCCAGGGACAACGCAAATTATTTGATGCTGACCCGTTACTCAACTACGACTACGAACTGCCCATTACTCATTCCGCAACGGTCGTTATGGCTGAGCGCCTGACTCGCCTGTAATTTTGCAGCGCGATAATCCTCAACCGGGGTGATCTAATGAGCGCTCGTACCAAGCTGTCGATCATGATGTTCCTCCAGTACTTCGTCTGGGGCGCGTGGTACGTGACGATGGGCACTTACCTGGGCACGACTCTCAAATTCGACGGCACCCAAATCGGCCTGGCCTATGGGAGCACGGCCATCGCGGCGATGGTCTCTCCGTTCTTCGTCGGGATGATCGCCGACCGATTCTTCCCGACGCAGCGGATTATCGCAATTCTGCACATTGCCGGCGCCATCGTCATGTATCTCGTCTCGACCTTGACGACGTTTGGCCAGTTCTATCCAGTGTTGATTCTCTACGCGCTGTTGTTCATGCCGACGCTGGCGCTCACGAATTCAATCTCATTCGACAACATGGCGGACTCCGCGAAGGAGTTTCCGAGAGTTCGCGTGCTGGGAACGATAGGCTGGATCGTGGCGGGGGTACTCGTTGGGCAGATGGGACTGGAAGCGACGTCGATGCCGATGAAGCTCGCCGCGGGAGCATCGCTTCTCCTCGGACTGTATTCGCTGGCACTGCCTCACACGCCCCCTCACGCTGCCGGCAAGCCGCTCAGCACTCGGGACGTGCTGGGGCTCGACGCATTGTCGCTACTCAAGGACCGATCATTTGCGACATTCGTCATGGGATCGTTCGTTCTCTGCATCCCGCTTCAGTTCTACTACGCCTTCACTAATCTCTTTCTCAACGAAACGGGTTTGCCCAACGCCGCAACGAAGATGACGCTCGGCCAGGCGTCAGAAGTGGGCTTCATGCTTCTGCTGCCGCTGGCTCTCATGAGGCTCGGCGTGAAAAAAATCATGCTCATCGGAATGGCGGCGTGGACGCTGCGCTACCTCATGTTCGCAATGGGTAACACGGGCTCGCTGGTGTGGATGCTGTACCTCGGGATACTTCTTCACGGCATCTGCTACGATTTCTTCTTCGTCACGGGGCAGATATACGTCGATCAGACTGCGGGCCAGCGAATTCGCGCGGCGGCGCAGGGGTTGATCGCGTTCGTGACGCTGGGCGTTGGGCTGTTCATCGGATCGTGGGTCTCCGGCCGCGTGGTGGATGCATATGCGACTGTGGGTGCGAATGGAGTTACGACGCACGATTGGCGTTCGATCTGGCTCGTTCCTGCCGCGGGGGCTGCGATCATCCTGGTGGTGTTTGCGTTGCTCTTCCGTCCAAAGCCTGCCGCCAGTGCCCAGGCGGTTGGCGACGCAGTGCCCGAACCTTCGCCGTTGTAGGGAAGGATTCTCATGCCGTTCATCAGGAATCTTTGGGTCGCAACCCTCACTAGCCCTCAGCCCGATTCGGGTTCGGAGAACGAGCTCGTGGTAATCATGAACCAGAACGATGTGGACGTCGTTCATCGTGACTTGGGCTTCGGGGATGTGGAGACGGGCGGCGGAAAACTCTATCGCCATGACATCTCAGAGCAGCAGGTGCTGCCGGAGAACTATTACTTGCGGCTTGGGACGAGGGGTTCGGACGCGTGGCGGCCAACAGTCATCGCTGCATGGTGTGAGCGGTTTACTACCGGCAACGTGGTTCCGCTCGGATACGACGAGTTGATCGAAACGGTTCTCAGCACCGATTCATCCGAGGGTCGCATTTCGCTTCCCCTGCGCCACGTGGGGTCTGGCAAGGAGAGAATGGGCATTAATCGCGTGATGCTGGTGACGGGCACCAGCTTCGGCGACTCCGCGACCGACAGCCCGATTCATGTTCGCATTACGGCCGGGCAGAACGTTGTCGTAGACCACACTATTCCAGACACGTCTCAGGATGATCTCGAAAGCGCCGAGGGTAACGTCTATTTCCTGCCCGTGCTCTCGTCATTCACGCGAAGTCAGCTGACGGATTCCTCGATCGTGCTCAGCATTGAAGGCGACGATGCATGGCGCCCAATTGTGGTCGTCATGTTCGGGCTCGATACCGCATCCGGCCAGCCGAGCACGATTGTTCCTTTGGTACATGTGCATCCCTGGGGCTCTGGCGTGCTCAGCAAGGACGCCAGCGAGGGAGTAGAATCGGTTACGTTACCGCTGGCTCCAATGGATTAAGTAAGTGTCAGAACCGCCGCCCTTATAGTCGATCATCAAAAGCGACGACCGGCTGACGTGCTCCTGAACCACCGATCATCTTGCGCTGGGTCAAGGTTTCCACTTTCCCTTGGCCACGTCGGGCACGAACGAGTCGAGGCCGCGCGGCGGGAAGTCGAGAGTCTTGCCCTTCGCCGCGCTCATGTAGGCAGTCATCAAGATCCGCATCACTTCGACACCATCGTCGAATGTGAGCATCGGCTTCTCATTATTGAGAAATGCGCGGACGAAGTGCCGGTTCTCTCCCTCGTACCCGTAGGCCCCTGCTTCCTCGGCGACCACGGGCATCAGGCCCATCTCGGCGTTCTGCTTCTCGACGAGATCCTCTCCCGATTTTCCTTTTACTTCGCGACTGAAGAAAAGCTTGAGGCCGGTGTCGAGTGTATTCCACGACAGCGAGTACTCCGGGCCGAGCAACTCGGCCGATAGACGCAGGCCCGCGCCGACGAAGCTCCATGACGTGGTCACTTCGCCAATCATTCGCTCCCCGCTGTCGGCCTCGTACTCGATCATGGCGCGGGCAAAATCTTCAGACGGGCGACGTGTATAATCCACTTCCTTTCCCATCGCGGCCTTCAAGCGCTTCGCGTACTCGGGTCTGGACCACTTCAGCGACGCGACGTGTCCGGTGATGCGCACCGGCCGAACCGACGAACGCGCTGCGCCGGGTGCGGTGAGCAGATGACGCACGAGCTCGACCGAATGACACATCATGTCGTTGAGAACGCCACCGCCCTGGAGCGCCCCCTGCCAGAACCACGGCATGTGCGGCCCGCTGTGCTCTTCGGCGGCGCGTGCCAGATATGGCCTGCCGGTAATTGAGGCGCCTCTCGCCCAGATCAGCTCCTTGCCACGTGTGACCTCGGGCGAGAAAAGCTGATTCTCGAGGTAGCCGGTGTTGAGCCCTACGCTGGCGGCGAGGCGCGCAACTTTCTTCGCCTCGGCAACGTTGCGGGCCAGCGGCTTTTCGCAGGCAAGACCGCGCAGAGTTCCGGCACCATCCGCAATTGCGGAGACGATCTCCTCGATGTTGGAGATGCGCGACTGATTGGGACTGCACAGCCACAGAGCATCGATTCGCGGATCGGCGACCATTTCGCGGATAGACGAGTAGGCCCTTGCATCGCCGACATCGAGGTCACGGGCAAGTGTTGCGGTTGCCGCGGCATTCTTCGGGTTGGGGCTCCACACGCCGAGAACGTCTGCGTCGCGAACGCCAGTGAACGACTGAATGTGGAATCGCGCGTTGAATCCGCTTCCGATGAACCCAACTCCCAGACGATCGCCGCTCATTCGACTGGTATCCGCGTTTTCATTTCTTCGCCGGTGACTCCCAGCTTTGCCAGCGCGGCCGGTGGACAACCCGCCCAGCCTGGATTGAATACGTTTCCGACGTAGCGAACGTCCTTCCATCCCATCTCACTCGAGAAGAACCCGGAGGCAGTCAAATCGCGGAACCGATTGAAGAACGCGACGCCTTGGCTCATTTCGGGTCGCGCTTTTTTCGGCCAGGCGATGTCGTTCAAAACCTGCCGCCGTTGAGCGTCGGTGGAGTTAACGAAATTCTTGCCGAATCGCTCCACGCACTCGAAGTCGAGCCATCCAAGTCCGCCGCGCATTGCAATCCTGCTCGAGTCCGACGCTTCCTTGTCTGCCATCAGAAAATCGATGTACTCCGGGACCTTTGCGTCGGTGGCACTTCCCGATCGCTCATCCTTAGGGATGATGTAATCAGCCAGCATCCGTACGGTTTTCCATTCGCTTGCCGTGAAAAACTTCGGCGCGGCTGCCGGTGCAGCACCGGACTCCGCCATTGCGCGCGCGGCGCGTGCTGCCTGCGGCGCGGAGAGGTCGAACGAGAACGCGAAGGGAATAAGCGCGAGCGCCTTCACGGCGTCGCGGCGATCGAGAGTCCTGCTCTTTCCGGCGGGCGCGGTCATAGCGCTCTCCTCTTCACTTGATCTGCGATGTAGTCCGACGTTCGCCATGCGAGCGCCATGATTGTCCAAGTGGGATTCTTGTCCGCCTGCGACACGAAAGGTCCTCCGTCGGCGACGAACAGATTCTTTACGTCGTGCGTCTGGCAGTTGGAGTTCACGACTGAGGTCTTGGGATCGGGCCCCATGCGTGTGCCGCCGAGCTCGTGGATGATCTGCCCGCCGGTTGCGATCTGGTAGTCCTGTTCCTTCGTCGGCATTGGGCTGAA
>JBDSVO010000314.1:0-5631 GCA_039927215.1 Gemmatimonadaceae bacterium | reverse complement strand
GCAAAGTTCGTCGATGCGACCAGTGAGGCGGGTCTTCCCGATAATGGAACAAGTGGCACCGCCGCCCCGACCCCGGTGCGACAGGACGCGGCCAGCGCCCTTGCAGCCGGCGATGTCGACGGCGACGGCGCAGACGATGTGTTCATCTCGATGTGGTCACCGACGGCAGGCAAAATCGTCGCGCAGCTCTATCGCGTGCAGGCGGGATTCGTCCGCGACGTTACCGCGGCGTCGGGCATCTCGCTTCCGCAGGGCGCCGTGCACGCAACGTTCGCGGATTACGACAACGACGGGTGGCTCGACCTCTTCGCAATCGGTGGTGACGGACGTGGTCACCTGTTCCGGAACAGCGGTACCGGGACGTTCGCTGATGTCACAGCGAAGGCGCGAGTTGGCGACGTAAGAGGCGCGCGCAAAGCGCTCTTCGTCGATTTCGATCACGACGGCGACCTGGACCTTCTACTCGTTGGAAATGGCCCGCGCACCGTCTATCGCAACAATCTCGACGGAACATTCACCGAGGCAACCGCAGCGTTCGGCCTGGCAGGCTCCGGCGATGCGCGCGATGCCGTCTTCGGCGACTTCGATGGAGACGGTCGTATTGATGTCTTCATTGCAAATGCTCAGAGCAGCGATGTTCTCTTTCACAACGGCGGCGTGCAGCGCTTCAGCGATGTGACGGCCGCGAGTGGATTGTCGACAACGGGCGGGTCGGGTGCTGCGGCGGCAGGAGATTTCAATAACGACGGATTCCTTGATCTCTTCGTCTCGAGCGCGACTGGCGGCGAGTCGGCGCTCTGGCTCAACAAAGGAAACGGCACCTTCACTCGTGATCGCCGCTCGAGCGCCGCCATGCAGGCGCTCCGGTCTGAAGGATCGTCAGCAACGTTTCTGGATTACGACAACGACGGCTGGCTAGACCTTCTGGTTGGGACGCAGATCTCACGCGCCTTGAGCTCGCCGAGCGTGTTTCTGTTTCGGAACGACGGCACGGGGAAGTTTCTCGACCGCTCGACGCTGATTCCCGTTCCCGCGCGTACGACGGGCGCGTCAACGATCGCGGTGTCGGACCTCGATGACGACGGCGACGAGGACGTCCTGCTGATGAACACCGCCGGGGCACCGCGATTGCTTCGCAACGAAATGGGAAACAGCAATCTTGCGCTGAACGTCGAGCTCAAGGCGCTGCGCAACGGAAGCGGCAAGAACAACGCGCTCGGCGTTGGTTCAAAATTGCAGGTTCGCTCGGGCGAGATTTATCAGACGCGAGTCGCCACCGGTCGCCGGACCCACTTCGGACTGGGGCCGCACCTGAAGGCCGACGTGCTGCGCGTGGAGTGGCCCAACGGCGTGCCGCAGACGGTCTTCTTTCCGGGATCAGACCAGGATGTGGTGGAGAGCGAAATGCTCAAGGGCTCGTGCGCGCTCGCGTACGCCTGGGACGGCAAGCAGTTCCGGTTCGTGACTGACGCGATGTGGCGCAGCGCCCTGGGAATGCCGCTCGGTCTCATGGGCGGTACGAGTGCGTTCGCTCCCGCCGGTGCGTCGCAGGAGTACGTCCGCATTCAAGGCGATGCGATGAAGCCGCGCGACGGACGCTACGTCCTGCAGTTCACCGAGGAGCTTTGGGAGACCGCGTACGCGGATGAGGTGAAGCTGCTTGCTGTGGACCGTCCGGATTCGGTGGAAGTCTTCGTGGACGAGCGGTTCGTGCCGCCGGGACCCGTGAAGCTGCGTCTGTTCCAGATCGCGAGACGCAACTTGCCGCTCTCCGCAACTGATGAGCGCGGCAGCGACCTCATGCCGGCGTTGCGCGAAGTTGATGACGTGTATGTCTCGAACTTTACGCCAACGAAATATCAGGGAGTGGTCGAGCCACACGATCTCATCCTCGATCTCGGTGACGCAGCTGGCGGTCCCGACACTTTCCTCTTTCTGCGCGGCTGGATCTACCCCACCGACGCGAGCATCAACGTCGCGCTATCGCAGCAGTCGGCGATCAATCTCGCGTCGCCTTCATTGGAAGTGCGCGATGCGAAAGGCAGATGGCGCACCGCGTACGCGAACATCGGCTTCCCCTCGGGCAAGGACAAGACGGTCATTGTGGATCTAGCCGGGAAATTCCCGACCGCCGATCGTCATGTGCGCATTCGAACGAACATGCAGATCTATTGGGATCAGGCGTTCGTGGCACGCACACTCGCGAACGGTCCGGCGAAGGTCAAGACACTCGCGCCCGTCTCGGCTGATCTGCACTTCCGCGGCTTCTCCCGCATGTATCGCAAGGGTGGCCGCCACGGCCCGTACTGGTTCGCGTACGACGACGTAACGAAGGAATCGCCGTGGCGGCCAATCGAGGGTGCCTTCACACGGTTTGGTGACGTGCTGGCGTTACTGAAAAATCCCGACGACATGTACGTGGTCATGGGCCCGGGTGACGAAGCGACAATCGAGTTCGACGCAAGCTCGGAGAAGTCGCTGCAGTCAGGATGGAAGCGCGACTTCCTCCTCTACACTGACGGGTGGATCAAGGACTCCGATTTGAATACCGCGTTCGGTACTACCGTAGGCCCGCTCCCTTTCCACGGTGTGCAGGCGTATCCGTACCGCGCGGGCGAGACCTACCCCAGTACCGCGCAACACCAGCGTTACCTCGAGCAGTACAACACCCGCGTCGTCAAGGGAACCGTCTCGCTTCGGCGATAAAAGTGCTTTAGTCCTTACCGTCGGTACACCCGCACGTAATCGACGAGCATCTGCTGCGGAAAAACTGTGGACCCGTCAGGATCGCCGGGCCATGCCCCGCCGACCGCCACGTTGAGCAGCAGGAAAAAAGGATGCTCGAAAACCCACGCCGCCCCGGCCGGCAGACTGCCCACGCCCGCCCGGCGGTATTCCTTCTCGTCAACGAGCCAGCGAATCTCGGCGGATATCCATTCCACGGTAAAAACGTGATAGCCGTCCGCGAACGGCTCGGCAGACGGGAAGCTTCCGCCGATGCCGCTCCCTCCCGAGTAACCAGGCCCATGCATCGTCCCGTGAACAGTGAAGGGCTCGCGGCCGATGTTCTCCATCACGTCGATCTCGCCGCAACGCGGCCAGCCCACGGCGTCGATGTTGGCGCCGAGCATCCAGAATGCCGGCCAGATGCCCTGTCCGCGCGGGATGCGAATGCGCGCCTCAAAACGGCCGTAGGTGGGCTCGAATTTGCCTTTGGTTATCAGGCGGGCAGAGGTGTACCGACACTTCCCGTACCAGCAATTGTAGGACGAGCTCGGCTCGGCTCGCGCCGTGATGACGAGGTGACCGTCGCCGTCGAGTGACGCGTTCTCGGTGCCGGCCGTGTAATACTCTTTCTCCTGGTTGCCCCACCCCTGCCCGCCCGTCTCGGCCACCCACTTCGTCCCGTCGACAGGCGCGCCCGCTGCGCCGTCGAACTCGTCGCTCCACGCCAGCGTCCATTCTTGAGGCGCCGCAGGCGGAGGCGGCGGCGGCGGAGCCGTCGTGCGCGCGGGACCTGAGGAGCCACACCCGCTGAGCGCGAGCCCGGCAGCAATTACAAGAGTCGGACGAAAGAGGAATATCAAGCGCGTCATCGAAGAAATATTCACAAACTCCGGAAAAGCAGTCGGGTAAACGCCTACCGCCTCTCTGCGAAGATACTATACTCTCCTCTTCGTGCTCTCCAGTCAGTGATTCGCCCAGCAGACGCGCGTGTTCGACGCGCAATCATAGCCGTACCGTTTATCGCTGCCGTTGCGCTCGCGATGCGGCTCGATCGGGGGCCGATTCGGTCCGCCGCGGACGCCACACATCCGGGATTTGCGCTCCGCGATGAGACTGCGGCCGCCGGGATTCATTTCGTGCATCATCGCCCGGCCTTCGATCCGAAAATCGCGAGCATCGAGCCTCACGTCGCCGCTTTGGGCGCATCGGTGTCCGTTGCCGATTTCGACGCCGACGGATGGCCTGATTTGTACTTCACCAACAGCCGGTTCGGTGACCCGAACGCGCTCTATCGCAACAAGGGCGACGGCACATTCGAGGAAGTCGCCGCGGCTTCGGGCCTCGCTGATCTCAATCGCCCCGGAGAGGGAGTCTCGATGGGGGCCGTTTGGGGCGACTTCGACAATGACGGCCGCGAGGACGTACTTGTCTATCGCTATGGGTATCCGGCGCTTTTCAAGAACGTCGACGGGCGCCACTTCGAGGAAATTACCGTCAAGGCCGGGCTCCGGCGCTGGGTAAACAGTAACGGCGCGATCTGGCTCGATTATGATCGCGACGGACTGCTCGATCTCTACCTCACTGCGTATTTCCGCGACATCGATCTGTGGCATCTCTCGACTACGAAGATCATGCACAACAGCTTCGAGTTCGCGACTAACGGCGGAAAGAACCTGCTGTTCCACAATATGGGCGGCGACAGGTTCGAGGACGTCACCGATCAAATGGGCGTCGGCAGCACGCGATGGACGCTGGCGGCCGCGTCGGCGGATTTCAACGGGGACGGATGGCCGGACATCTATCTCGCCAACGACTACGGCCCGGAAGAGTTGTACTTGAGCGACAGTGGCAAGCGGTTCGTTCTAACCGCTGCCGGTCTCGAGAGCGAATCGAAAAGCGGAATGTCTGTAACCCTCGGCGATGCATTCAATCGCGGCCGGCTCGACGCGTTCGTCACGAATATCTCTCGGCGCGGATATCTCTTTCAGAACAACAACCTGCGCCTCAACGAGATGTCCGGTGGGGGGCGGTTCCGCAACGTCGCTGAGGGCGAGATTGCCGACGCGGGCTGGGCGTGGGGAGCGCAGTTCGGCGACTTTAACAACGACGGCGCCAACGAGCTCTTTGTCGCCAACGGCTTCATCTCGGCCGATCGCCAGAAGAGCTATTGGTACTCGATGTCGAAGATCGCGGGCGCCAACGCACGATTCTTCGAAGACGCGGCAACCTGGCCTGCCTTCGGGAATGCGAGCCTCTCCGGTTACGAGCTGTCCCGCGTGTACCTCAATCGCGGCGTCGCCGGCTGGATGGACGTAGCGAAGAGTGTCGGCGTGACAGACGAGTACGATGGCCGAGCGGTGGCGCTTGCCGACCTTTCGAACCGAGGTGCGGTGGACGTCATCGTTGCCAACCAGAATCAGCCGGCGGTGCTCTATCACAACTATCCGGACACCGCCAACCACTGGATTGGATTCAAGCTCGTGGGCACGCGCAGTAATCGCAGCGCAATCGGTGCCGAGGTCGTGATCGAGTCCGGGGGTCTGAGATCGCGACGCGTCGTCGATGGTGGGTCGGGTTTCGCGAGCCAGAACGATCGTCGGTTACACTTCGGGCTGGGAGCTCGCGAGTGGGTCGATCGCGTCGTCATACATTGGCCGTCAGGGACAGAGCAAATCCTCTCGCGTCCTGCGATAGATCAGCTTGTCACCGTGACGGAGCCCGAGCGTTGACGCAAATGAGCGGCGCAACACAAGCGACCGCCGTCGAGCGGAATCCAATCGTGCATTGGTGGGAGCTCGGAAGGAAGCTCGATCCGCGCTATCTGATCGCGTTTCTCATCACGCTCGTTCTGGTGGCTGCACAGCTGCGCTACCACATGTTCGGCGGCTACGAGCGTCTCGTGCT